>NZ_JACAGG010000005.1:0-101729 GCF_030324375.1 Empedobacter sp. R132-2 | reverse complement strand
TGCGATATAAATGGTTTTATTAATTACTTTGGAACCTTCTCTAACCTTAAAAACAATTCCGTCCATCCAAACGATTAGATAAACAGGTTCTAATGGGCGATTTTGCCAAGCTACGATATCAGAAGTTATAGCATCAGTTATACGTGAAATGGTCGATTGAGAAACGTCAAAATTGTAGACTTCTCTGATCTGTTCTTCAATATCAGAAACGGACATTCCCTTGGCGTAAAGCGACACAATGACGTTTTCTAAGCCTTCAACCATGCTTTTTCGTTTAGGTATCAGCATCGGATTAAAACTAGCATCACGATCTCTAGGAACCTTTATTTCTTCTTCGCCATAACTCGTTTTTATCTTTTTACTAGAATAACCATTACGCGCATTTTCTTGCTTGCGTAAATCATGCTTATCGTAATCCAGGTGAGCATCTAACTCACCTTCTAACATTTTTTCAATTCCTCGCTTTTGTAAGTCTTTGAGAAAGTTTTGGAGTTCATCGCCAGTTTTAAACTGTTTGAAAAAATCATCCGGAAATAGGTCTTTTGTTTCCAAAAATATGTAAATATTAAATGTATAAAAAAAATTCTGCTCGATTTTAACCCAAGCAGAATTTTATACTTACACAGTTTTTGGTACAGTGTCATAAAAAGTCTTAAAAAAGAATAAAATTTTCTTAAAATTTTAGAAGTCTAAACCAAAAAAGGCCATTCATTTATTGAGAACAGCCTTTTTGTTAATTATTAATTAAGAATTAAATCTTTGCGATGTGCTGAACTAAATCAACTACTTTGTTAGAGTAACCAATTTCGTTGTCATACCAAGCAACTAACTTAACGAAAGTAGGGTTTAGCATGATACCAGCTTCTGCATCGAAAATAGATGTTCTTGTATCACCTACGAAATCTTGAGAAACAACAGCATCTTCTGTGTATCCTACAATTCCTTTCAAATCTCCTTCAGCAGCTTCGCACATTACTTTTTTGATTTCGTCGTAGTTTGTTTCTTTTGCTAATTTAACTGTTAAATCAACTACAGAGACATCAACAGTTGGTACACGGAAAGACATTCCTGTTAATTTTCCGTTCAATTCTGGAATTACTTTTCCAACTGCTTTCGCAGCTCCAGTAGATGAAGGAATGATGTTTACCATTGCACTACGTCCACCTCTCCAATCTTTCATTGATGGTCCGTCAACTGTTTTCTGAGTTGCAGTAGTTGCGTGAACTGTTGTCATTAAAGCTTCCACAATTCCGAAATTTTCGTGAATTACTTTTGCTAATGGTGCTAAACAGTTTGTTGTACAAGAAGCATTAGAAACGATTGTGTCTTCTGCTGTTACAGATTCGTGGTTAACACCCATTACAAACATAGGGGTATCATCTTTAGAAGGACCTGTTAAAACAACTTTTTTTGCTCCAGCTTCAATGTGTTTTCCTGCAGTTTCTTTTGTTAAGAATAAACCTGTTGCTTCGATTACGATATCAGCTCCAACTTCGTCCCATTTCAAGTTCGCTGGGTCTCTTTCAGCTGTAACGCGAATTGTTTGTCCATTAACAATTAAGTTTCCGTTTTCTACTTTAACTTCTCCGTTAAATTTTCCGTGAACTGAATCATACTTTAGCATATAAGCTAAATAATCAACGTCTACTAAATCGTTAATACCTACGATTTCAATATCGTTTCTCTCAATAGCAACCCCGAAAACAAGGCTACCAATTCTTCCGAATCCGTTGATTCCAATTTTAATTTTTGACATAGTATACATAATTTCCCTTTATATTAAATGTTTAAATCGCTAAAATATTAGCTACTTTGATTAACTCTTCGTCAATCTCATTGTGTTTTTTGATGGCTTCATCTATCGCTGTAAATACAACTTTATTAGAGCGAATACCAGCCATAAGATTTGTTTTACCTTCTAGTAAACCTTCGACAGCAGCAATTCCTAAACGACTTGCTAAAACACGATCGTGACAAGATGGAGAACCACCACGCTGTATGTGTCCTAAAACTGTTACACGAATATCATATTCTGGATGACGATTTTGTACTTGTTTTGCTAATTCAAAAACTCCACCTAATTTTTCACCCTCTGCAACTACAACGATGCTTGATTTTTTTCCAGATTTTTCTGAACGTTCTAAAGAAGAACATAATTCTTCGACACTATCACGTTGTTCTGGAATCAAAATATCTTGTGCACCTGAAGCAATTCCACTATTTAAAGCAATAAAACCTGCATCGCGTCCCATTACTTCCACAAAAAATACACGATCATGTGATGTAGCAGTATCTCTTAATTTATCAATTGCATCAATTACAGTATTCAAAGCTGTATCGTACCCAATTGTAAAATCTGTTCCGAAAATATCATTGTCAATTGTTCCTGGAATTCCAATAAATGGAACACCAAACTCTTGATGAAAGATATTTGCTCCAGTAAAAGAACCATCTCCACCAATTACAACTAAAGCATCAATGTTATTTTGTTTTAGATGATTGTATGCTTTTTGACGACCTTCTGTAGTTTTGAATTCTAAAGAACGAGCAGTTTTAAGAATTGTACCACCTTGATTGATAATATTTTTCACTGAACGAGGTCCAAGTTCAATCATATCATTGTTAATCAAACCTTCGTAACCTTGACGAATCCCTACTGATTTGATATCGTAGTACTTACATGCTCTTACAACGGCACGTAAGGCCGCATTCATTCCAGGCGCATCACCTCCAGAGGTTAATACACCAATTCTTTTTATATTGTTTCCCACGTTTTTCCCTTTATTAAATCAAATATAATAAAAAATCAGAATATTATTATAATTGGTAGTATGAAAGATAAATTAATCTTCGTCGACAGGTTTTAACGTTCCGTCTGCAAAATCTCGTTGAAGAATAACCGCAATATACAAATCTTCTCGTGTTCGCTTCGGATCATAAGTTTGTTTTAGATCAATATTAAACGCGCCACTTGCTGCTTGATAAAGAAAAGCATTCAATCCGCCACGTAATTCTTTTATAATATCGTATGTTGTTTTATTTGTTTCTTTATAGATTAATTTAGTAAGAATTTGTCCACGAGAACTTGACATATTTTTTAATTGATTCTCAAATTGATCAGCCAAATCCTTTTGGCGAGATTTAATAAAACGTTTTTTGTCTCGTCTTTTATCCATTGTTTGAATGGTGTCTGATACATAATTATATTCTCTAACAGCAGTTCTTACATACGGCCAAACATCGCGAACACGCTTTCTTAGCCATAAATAATATTTTTTTTCTAAATCAGTTTTTAAATGAACCGAATAACTATTCATTTCATTAAGATGTATTGTGTCTAAAGGATTAAACGCAAATTCATCTAAATTAATTGAATCATTTTTAATTTCTTGTGCAGGATTTTTTCCACCTAAATCTAACCCAAAAATTTGAGCATTAACATTAGATAATCCAACAAAAGTAAGTAGTAAAGTTATATGATAGATATAAAATTTCATATCAGAATTAGTTCAAAAATTGTTCCTAAAATTAGTACATTTGTTAGATAAATAAACTAAAATGAGTACAAATAATTTGTTTGATCAACAATCTTTGGATTTTTTGACAAAATATTTAAATACAGCTTCACCTACAGGTTTTGAAAGTGAAGGACAAAAAGTTTGGATGGATTATATCAAACCATATGTAGATGAAGTAAAAACAGATAATTACGGTTCTGCTTATGGTATAATAAATCCTGAAGCGAAGTATAAAGTTGTGATTGAAGCCCATGCTGATGAGATTTCTTGGTTTGTGAATTATATTTCTGATGATGGATTGATTTATGTGATTCGTAATGGAGGATCAGATCATATGATAGCACCTTCTAAAGTGGTTAATATTCATACCAAAAAAGGAATTGTAAAAGGAGTTTTTGGTTGGCCAGCAATTCATTTGCGTCAAGCAGGAAAAGATGAAGCGCCAACTCCAGATAAAATTTGGATTGATACAGGTTGTACATCGAAAGAAGAAGTTCTTGAACTTGGAATTCACGTTGGTTGTGTGATTACTTATCCTGATGAATTTTTTACATTGAACGATCGTTATTTTGTTTGTCGTGCAATAGACAATAGAATGGGAGGGTTTATGATTGCTGAGGTTGCGCGTAAATTGGCAGAAAATAAAGATCAATTAGATTTTGGTTTATACGTTGTAAATGCGGTTCAGGAAGAAGTAGGGTTGCGTGGCGCGGAAATGATTACGCAAACAATCAAACCAAATGTTGCGATTATTACTGATGTTACACATGATACAACGACACCAATGATTACAAAATCGAAAGAAGGTGAGCAAAAATGTGGTGATGGCCCAGTTGTTTATTATGCGCCTGCTGTGCAAAATAATGTACGCGAATTAATTATTGATGCAGCTGAGAAAAACAATATTCCTTTTCAGCGTGCTGCAAGTTCTCGTGTAACAGGAACGGATACAGACGCTTTTGCATATAGTAATGGTGGTGTACCTTCAGCTTTAATTTCGTTGCCTTTGCGTTATATGCACACAACTGTAGAAATGGTTCATCAAGCTGATGTAAAAAATGTCATCGAGTTGATTTACGAATCAGTGAAAACAATTAAAAACGAACAAAGTTTTAAATATCATACTGTTTAAATTATAAAGTGATTAAAAAATATAAAGGCTGTCGCGAGACAGCCTTTGTTGCTATTTTGTGCTTCGATCTACTTCAAAAATTTCTATAATTGAATTTAAATTTAGCTAAATTTATTCAGAAAATCATTATTCAATCAAATATTAGAATAAATCTTTAGAGAATGATTATTTTTATACTTTAAAAGAAATAAGATGAAAATTGAATTAAATAGAGTAAATCAGGCTTCTCACTATGAAGCGACTGCGTCAAGTTCTTCGGTAAAAGTAAATATTGATGGACCTGAATCGATTGGAGGAGAAGGAAAAGGAGTTCGCCCAATGGAGTTGGTTTTGATTGCTTTGGGAAGTTGTAGTGTTTTTGATTTGAATGAAATTTTGAAGAAACAACGCCAAGAAATTGAAGATATTAAAGTTGAGGTTGAAGGTCAGCGTCGAGATGAAATTCCAAATATTTTTACAAATATTCATATCAAATTTTTCTTAAAAGGAAATATTGATTTAGATAAAGCAAATAAGGCTGCTGAATTAGCGGTTAAGAAGTATTGTAGTGTACATGATATGCTTGCAAATGGAGGAATTGATATCACTTACGAGATAAATGTAAATTAAATTGATAACAAAAAAAAGGTCTTTCGAACGAAAGACCTTTTTTTAATACATACATTTTCAATTAAGCTTCAACAATAGTTAAAGCTTCTTGAAAGATACTAACTTGCGCTAATACTTTATTTTTTAATTCTTCATTTACAATTTCGTTATTTTGGAAATTATCGTTGAAAGATGGGAAAGTTGTGCTTGCTACAATTTCTCCGCTTGCAAACATTCCAAAATATTTTGTTGCAACTTCTATTACATTTCCTCCACCATAAGCACCTGGAGATGTACTTAATAACAACAATTTTTTATCTTTCAAATATGGCATTTCGATACGAGAAACCCAATCCAAAATATTTTTTAATGCAACAGAAAAGTTTCCATTATGTTCTGCCAAAGAAATTACAACACCTTCTGCATCTTTGATTTTATTGTAAAAATCCTGCGCTTCTTGTGGAAATCCATTTTCTAATTGACGGTCAATAGAATAGATAGGCATCTCGAAATCATTGATGTCAACTAAATCGATTTCTGCATTTTCGATTTGATTTAAAGTATAATTTAATAATTCTTTATTGATTGATTTTTTGCTGTTACTACCAGCGAAAGCTAAAATTTTCATATTCTTATTGAGTATTTTCATTTTTGATGAAGCAAAGTTATTGCAAGCAACCATAAATTTTATTGACCTATGTTAGGAAAAGATAAAAACTTATATTTTTTTTCTAAATTCATCAATTTTAAGAATCAATTCTCTGTTTAATTCTTCATTAGTGATTTTATCTTCTGCAAAATTTTCGTTGAATTTAGGCAAAGAGAAATCGACTAAAATGTCACCTCCCAATTTTGTAATTAATTTAGAACCTATTTCTAAAGAGTTTTTAGCTCCATAACCACCAGGAGATGTACTCATAACGAAGACCTTTTTTCCTTCAAGAAATTTATAATTAATTCTTGAGCACCAATCCATATAGCTTTTAAAAACTGCTGTAATGCAAGCATTATGTTCTGCTAATGAAATAAGTAAAATATCAGAATCAACAAGTTTTTGATAAAATCGTTTTACTTCATCAGAAAAACCTTGTTCTTTTTCTATATCAATATCAAAAGTAGGAATATCAAAGTCATCTAAATCTAAAATCTCAATTTGATCTTTGTTTAATAAAGAAGAAGCATAAGTTACGAGTTGTTTATTGATAGAAGTAGAGCTGTTACTTCCGGCAAAAGCTTTAATAATCATAGTTTTTATCTTAAGTTATTGTTTTTTTGTGTGTAATAATTGCGCATATTCTGTTGGTCGAATTCCTGAAACTTTCTGAAAAATATTACTGAAAGATGACAACGAATTATAACCAACTAACATTGCGATTTCGTACATATTGTATTTATTTTCAGCAATCAATTCCAATGATTTTGTGATACGTAATGCGCGTAAAAATCGAACATAATTAATTCCCATATTATCTTTGAATTTTCGAGATAATGTTCGCGTGCTCAAACCAAATTGTTGCGCAACTTCATCTATTGTATAGTTTTTCTCGATATTTTTCATCAGAAATCGAGCAATATCAATCAGTTTCTGATCTTTTGGAAATGGATGCTGAATAAAAGCAGGTAATTTGTTCGATTCCATTTCGGGTAGAATAGATCGTATGGCTTTTACAAAATCATATTTTGCAGGATCTTTTTCCGAAATTGATCCACTCCAATTTTTGGTGTACAAAATCATTTCCCTTAACAACTCATTCGTGTAATAAATATTTGTAATCGAATAAAAATCGTTTTCTTCTTTTTCGGTCTTGAAATAAAAGTTATACAAATCGCCTGTTTTACTATTCGTTAAGATAGAATGTGGCGTATTTGCAGGAATCCACATAAAACAACGCGCAGGCAAATACCAATGTTTGTCGTTTACAAAAACATGTACAATTCCGCCTTCTGCATATAATAATTGTGCTTTTTTGTGTTCATGTACGCGCGTTCCTATCGTATCTAAATGTGCATGTTGTATGTAAAAATGGACTTTAGATTTGTCAACTTCGTTAAAAAAAAACTGATCAAACAACATTGTTTTATACTTTTATAAAGTGAAATATTTTTGCTTTTGCAAATTACTTTATTTTGGCGTAAATGAGCAAATTATTTTCTTTTTTTATCAAGAGGGTAAAGGTGTTTTGAATGTAACTTTGCATCACTAAAAATCAATAACAGACTTATAAATAATACAAAATGATATTTAAATTCGTTAAATATCAGTTGCTTACATTGTTGTTAATGCTGAGTGGGTTGAGTTATGCTCAAAATGAAATAGACTATAACCAACTGAAATTAAGCAAAGCAATTGAAATTGGACTTCAAAATAATAAAAAATTACAAATTAGCGCTTTAAAAACTAATATTGCTGAATTAAAAGAGAAAGATCTTAAAAATGAGAAATTGCCAGATGTAGACTTTCATACTGGTTTTCATGTTTTGAGTAATTTACGCCAATATGAAGACGGTTTTCTAAAACCTTCTACAAAATATGCTGTTCCTCGAGTGAAATACGATTTTACACTTTCGGCAGAAATTCCAATTTATTTAGGTGGTAAATTAAAAAATGATGAGAAAAAATCTGAAATAGAAACTAATATTTCGAAACTGCAAGTTCGAAAAGATGAACGAGAATTGAGAATGCAAATCATCACAGCTTATTTACAAGCGTTGCATTTGCAAGAACAACAAAAGTTAATTTCAGATAAAATGAGAGAAGATTCGGTTGTGATTAAACAAACAGAATCCTTGAAAAAAAATGGTTTGGTAACCTACAACGAAGTCTTGAGAACAGAATTGCAATTGTCAAATCATAAAATGTCTTTTACAGAATTGGCGAATGAAATTTCGATTATTGAACATCAAATCAAAACAATTTTAGCCTTACCAGAAAATCAAGAAATGCATATTGACACCAATGATTTGTTTACAAATGAAGAGCATTTGGGTTTGGTTGATGAAATGATTTTGGAAGCAATAGATCAAAGTGAAAGCTTGAAAATTGCGAAAGATGATTTGAATTTGAAAGAAATTGATAAGAAAATTACCAAAGCTAATACATTACCAAAAATAACTGCTGGAGCGGAATATGGATATAATTATCCAAACTTTATGTTTTTTCCACCAGAAGAATATTTGTACAGATTTAGTTCTGTTGGTGTAAATGTTTCGATTCCGTTGAGTAATTTTTTCAAGAATAAACAAAAAATGCAAATCGCAGATCGTAACATTTCAATTGCAAAATTAGAAATAGAAGAGAAAGAAGAACAAATTCGACATGATGTTTTTGCAGCGAATAAACGATTAGAAGAATCGATCGATAAAATAAAAATTGCGGAAGATGCAATTGGTCAAGCCAAAGAAAATTATCGAATTGTTAGAACAAAATATGTCAACAAATTGAGTTTGATTACAGAACTTATCGATGCGGATAACGCTTATTTAGAAGCTCAATCGAATTTGATTTCATTGCAAATTAACAAACAATTAAAATACTATCAATTACAATACATTTTAGGAAACTTATAAAAATGGGAAAACAACAGACAAAAGGAGAAAAACGAATGAATAGAACGCTTTCTGCGATTGCTTGGATTTTTATTATCATAGGAATCACTGCAGTAGCTTGGTTTTATTTCTTTTCGAGTTCACATGTCAATACAAATGACGCGCAAGTGCGACAATATATTACGCCAGTTTCGAGTAAAGTTTCTGGTTTTATCAAAAAAGTAAATTTCGAAGAAAATCAATTTGTACACAAAGGTGATACGCTTGTTGTGATTGACAATAGAGAATTTCAGAACCAGATTGATATTGCAGAAGCAAATTTAGAATCGACTTCGCAATCTGTTTTAACATATGAAAAAGCGGTAGATACAAAATCAAGTGATGTTAATATTGTTAATGCAAATATAGAAGCTGCTAAAATAGAGGTTTGGAGAACTGAAAAAGATTATAATCGTTTCAAAAATTTAGTGCAAGAAGATGCTGCAACCGTGCAACAGTTTGAAGAAGTTGAAGCGAAATATAAACAAGCAAAAGCAAGTTTGAGTGCTTTGGAACAACAACGTAATGCCGTGAATGTTAGTGCGTCTGCAGAACAAACAAAAGTTGCGCCTGCAAAAACTCAAATTTTACAACGAAAAGCCCAATTGAACGATGCTAAACTTATTCTCTCATATACCTATGTTGTAGCACCTTACGATGGTTGGGTTGGAACAAAAAATATACAAGAAGGTCAGTTAATAAAAGAAGGGCAGGCCTTGGTGCAAGTAGTTTCGAAAGAGAAATGGATTGTTGCAAATTTTAAAGAAACGCAAATTGGAGAAATCGATTTGGATCAACCAGTTATTATAAAAGCTGATGCCTACAAATACATTGAGTTTGAAGGAAAAATTGAATCACTTTCGCCAGCTTCTGGGTCTGAGTTTGCTTTGATTAAACCTGATAATGCTACAGGAAACTTCGTGAAAATTGAACAACGTTTTCCTGTAAAAATAATTCTGAAAGAGTCTAAAAACAACGAAAAATTACGTACCGGAATGAATGTAAATGTTTCCGCAGAAAAAGTAAATTAAATAAATGTCACAACAAAATTCAATATTTAATAAATGGGTTCCGCAAAAATTGGTTGTGCCAATTTTTATCCTTGCGCTATTTCCACACTTGATGATTTTGACTATATTCAACATGAATAGTACGTTTACAGCATCATTTTTGGATTTGGAGGTCGACGATTTGCAGTTCCTTTTTTCGATGGCGTATGCCACTATTGTTTGTGGCTTATTTATTCACGTTCGATTTTTTCACTTTTTCAATATCAGAAGTTATTTGCTAACAATGACCATGCTTAACATTTTGGTATTGTTTGGAATGACATTAACGACAAATACAGAATTGATTTTGATTCTGCGTTTTATTCAAGGACCTTTATCGCTTTTCGAAGGTTGTATTTTGTTGCCAATCATTATGTCGAATATTAAAAGTGAACATTCAAAATTGATTGCTTATTCGTTTTTGTATGGCGTAATGTTAACAGGTGATAAATTTACGACTTCTATCGTGAAGTTTGCGATTGAGAATTATAACCACAATATGATGGTGTATACGATTATGAGTTTTCATGTTGTAGCATTAATTATTTATGTATTTTTCTTTAATCACAACAGAATGTTTCCTAAAAAACCATTGTATCAATTAAATTTAGGAGGAATTTTCTTGATGATTATTTCCCTAATTTCTGGCGCGTTTTTCTTGATTTATGGGAAAAAATATTATTGGTTCGAATCGCCAATTATTATCACAGCATTTGCATCAACACTCGTTTTTAGTGGCTTATTTTTATTGCATCAAAAAACAGCCAAACGACCTTTGTTTCATTTTGAGATTTTCAGATCAGAACGTGTCATTTTAGGAATATTAATGTTTTTTGTTTTCTATACTTTGCGTGCTGGGATGAGCAATATTTACCAAGTCATGTCAACAGTTTGGAAATGGCAATGGGAATATGTGTTGCAGATTCAATATTTTAATGTAGCAGGTTCCATCATTGGTATTGTATTTTCATTTTTCATGGTTAAAAATAAAGTTGATTTTAGAAAAATATTTTTTCTTGGATTTGTACTTTTAGCCATGAGCATGTTGTGGTTTAGTTACTTGTTTTATCCAGATACAAAAGTCGAGGCAGTAGCGCCAACGCTGATATTAGAAGGAATTGCGCAAGGTGTTATTTTTACGCCATTAGTGTTGTATATTACAGGTTCTGTACATCCTTCTATTACTGGTAGTGCGGCGCAAGCAGGTACGGCGATTCGTTTTTGGACGACAACAATTGGTTTTTCGCTGATGCAAAATGCAATTTTATACTTGACGACTAAACATCAATTTTTGATGACCAAAAATTTAGACAAAACGAGTCCGATTTTCCAACAACAATGGAATAGTTTGTTCAATAAAAATATTGCGAGTCATCTTCCAAACGAAGCAGAAAGTATTACTGCCGCAGCTTTAAAAGCAAAATTGTATAACCAAGCTTTGTTGGTTAGTAATATAGAGATTTTCCGAACATTGTTTGTTGTGGGAATTATCGCTGCGATTTTTGTAATTCTTTATCAACCGATAAAAAATAGACTTTTACATCGTTAAAATAATTTTTATATATTACTTTTTTATTTAATTGGCGTATTTGATTTAATAGAATCAAGTACGTTTTTTTTTATGACAAATTTTTTAAAATGAATATTTTATCAAAATTATCCTGTAGAAAGGTCATATTTTAAAGTTTTTTAAATTTATAAATGGCTTAAATGAACAAATTTTATTCTCAAATAATCAACTTGTTTTTATGCGCTAGCACTTACTTTTGCCATCAAAATAAATCAAACGAAAAATGATTAATTGTTTTAATAAATGTTAGTTGTATTTTATTGATTTTAAATTTGTTATATTTTTATAAAATGAATCATCGTATTTTAACGATTTATTATTCAGAATCACATTTTAGCCTTTTGACTTTTCTCAGGCAGCTTCCTTTTTTTACTTTTTAGGTAAGATAATCACGAAATCAATAAAATATTTTTAATTAGACAAACTTTCGAATGAATGTTTTGAACTTGATTGTAAAATTGAATAAATAACTCAATGCACAATCAACATCCCATTTTCAAGAAATGGATACCAGAAAAATTGGTGCTTCCAATTCTCATTGCCGCGTTGATTCCGCATGTGATGATTCTCTCACTTTTCAATATGAATAGTACATTTACAGCTTCATTTCTAGATGTTGATGTAGACGATTTACAATTCATTTTTTCTTTGGCTTACGCCACAATTGTTTGTGGACTTTTTATTAACGAACGGCTTTTTCAGTTCTTTAATATTCGCTCTTATTTATTGTTTATGACTATTATCAATATTATATTAATGTTAATAATTTCGTTGACAACAAATACGCAATTGATTTATTTACTTCGTGTGATACAAGGAACAACATCTTATCTCGAAGGATGTATTATTGTTCCGCTAATTATGTCGCGTATAAAAGGCGAATATGGACGATTATTAGGAAATACGTTTTTGTATGGATTTATGATGACGGCTGATAAATATACAACCTCTATTGTAAAATTTGCCATCGAAAATTATAATTTCAATATGGTGATTTATACTGTCATCTTTTTTCATGTTTTATCGTTATTGATTTATGTTTTTCTCTTTAGTCATGGTAGATTGTATCCCAAAAAACCATTGTATCAGTTAAATTTGGCGGGTTATTTTTTGATGATGATGTCATTAATAGCAGGAGCTTTTTTATTGATTTATGGTAAAAGATATTATTGGTTCGAATCGCTTTATATCGTTATTGCGTTTGCTGCAATGTTTATTTTCTCAGGCTTATTTATTTTGCAACAATTAACGTCTAAAAAACCAATTTTCCATTTCGAGATTCTTCGTTCCGAAAGAGTTATTGTAGGTATGTTGTTGTTTTTTACATTTTATATTTTCAAATCGAGTATGAGTAACATTTATCAAGTGATGAATGTTGTTTGGAAATGGAATTGGGAGTTTGTTTTGCAAATACAATATTATAATTGTGCCGGAATTTATATTGGAGCATTGTTTGCTTATTACATCATAACACAATTTCAAACGCAATATAAGTATGTGTTTTTTGGAGGTTTTTTTTGTTTAACGTTTGCTATGTTGTGGTTTAGTTACATTTTGGTTCCAGATACTCGTCCGAATGCAGTTATTCCGCCATTGTTGATGGAAGGAATGGGACAAGGAATGTTGTTTGCGCCAATTTTGCAATATATGGTATGTTCTGTACATGCTAATTTTTCTATGAATACCATGCAAGCAGCAGTTGCAATGCGTTATTGGTCGTCAACAATTAGTTTTTCGATTATGCAAAATGCAATTCTTTTCTTGACGACTAAACATCAATTTTTGATGACGAAAAATTTAGATATTACCAATACAATTTTTCAAGAACAATGGAATAATCTATTCAATAAACACGATACAACTCATTTAGTAAATGAGTCTATCAGTTTGACAGCAAGCAATCTAAAATCTCAATTGTATAATCAAGCTTTGTTGATCGCAGATATTCAAATTTTTAGAACCTTATTTTATTTCGGAATTGTAATGATGGTTTTTATTATGATTTATAATCCAATCAAAGGAATTTTACATCTTAGGAAAAAGAGAAAAGAAACTCATTGATTCGCTTTTTTTCTGGTATTGATTTCTGCATTTATTTTCGCTAAACCTGTTATAAGAGGAATAAAAGTTACAGAACATGATAATAAAATAACGAATGTTACATTGATATCATATTTGTTTGTCATCTTCAGAATTAATAAAACGATTGCAATGAGTAATAAAGGAATTTGAATGCTAAGATTAAGTTTATTAACTTTTTTTCTTTTTTCATTTAATTCTTCTAATGTTAATTCGCTCAAAGGTTTTTCTTTGTTCATCTTAATTATTTTATTAAAGATAGTAAAATCAAATTAAAAAATAGATTCAACAAAAAAGCTAACCAATTCGGTTAGCTTTTTAATTTTTTTCTAAAAAATTTTTAATCCCTTTTATATTTTTCTTTGTAAGTGTCAAATGCTTGCATCAAATTTTCTTCAATAGCTTTTGGCATTCTGCGCGTCGCTTCAAATTCATTTGATGAAAGTGATTTGAATTCTGAAAGTGTTGGTATTAATTCAATCGAATTAACTAACATTTCAATTTCTGTTTCATATTGACGATTAGCCAAAGAATGAAACGTATCATTCCCGTAAACAGGAACATATTGTTGTTCAATCAAAAAGCCAGCATCGGCTTCTGTGTCTACAAAATGAGTTGTAACACCAATTTCGACTCCTTTTGTGATTGCCCATTTTAATGAATCTAAACCTCTTGTCAAAGGTAAAAAACCTGGGTGTGTATTGATAATTTTATGATTGTCAACCAACTCATCTGGTAATAATCCCGCACCTGCAATAATTACATATTCAGCTTTATAATCGTTTAATTGATTATTCAACGTTTCAGCAGTTGTCAAATCGAAATTATAACCAAAATTATTACAGTAATCATCTAAATTTACTTGAATCGCTTTACTTGGACGATGTTGATAAATTGGTTTGAACGGATTTTCTCTTTGTACAAAAGGCAAAGCAAATATTTTTACATTTTGATAACCTTTAGCTTTTAATCCGTGCAAAACATCTTGTGTTTTGCGATGAGGAGTATTGTAAGAAATTACCGCTATTTTTGGTTGAGCTGCCATGCTTATTTAATCAAATATTTTTTGTGATAATCAACAACATTATCAATTGGTTTTCTAATAATATGACCAACTGTTAAGTGATATTCTGCCGCAACTGAACGAATAACATCTTCGTAAATATGAGCAATTGAACCAATAAAATTTAATTCAGAATGACGAGCTTCTTCGTAAGGCATAATTTGATATTCGATAAAAGAAGACATCGCATCATAAATAATTTTCTGAATAAATGGATCATTTTTATGTTCAACAACAAATTTATTGAAAGAAGCTAAATATGTATTTGCAAATTTATTTTGGTACACATTTTTATTTAACTCATCTACAGATAATTTATAATAATCATCAAAAGCTTTTGCTAAATGTGGAGGCATTTTTTTTGTATAAAAAGCGCGTAATACACGTTTTCCTAAGTCATTTCCAGAACCTTCGTCTCCTAAGATATAAGCTAAAGATTTTGTTTCTTCACGCATTGTTGTTCCATCGAAATAACAAGAGTTAGAACCTGTTCCTAAGATACAGACCATTGCAGGTTTTCCCATGTAAGTGGCATAACAAGCGGCTAATAAATCATGGTCTATTACAAATTCAGCATTTGTAAAGAAGTTTTGTAAACCTTCTTTAACAACAGCATGCATTGTTTCGCTGGAAGTTCCAGCACCATAAAAAAAGATTTTTGCGAAATCATTTGCAACAGGTGCAAAATCTTCATTTTTTTGTAATTCAGTCGTAATATCTTCTGCTGTTACAAAATACGGATTAAATCCAATTGTACTTGTTCTAAAAACTTCATTAAGGTCGCTATCTAAAATTACCCAATCCGTTTTAGTAGAACCACTATCTGCTATTGCAATCATTTTTTTGTTTTGATATAATTGAAGAGTGCTAAAATAGTATTCTTTTAACAATGCACATAAAAAAACGCCCGAAATTTCGGACGTTTTCAAATTTTTTTTTTAGTGATCATGGTCGTAATCTTCACCTACAACGATTTCGATAAAAGATTGCGTTTGATTTCCAGCGCGATCAATTAAGAATAATCCTAAGTGATAATGTCCTTCCGTAATTCCTTCTGTAGGAATATTTACTTTATGACTTAATGTGTGCTCAGTTTTTCCTGCTGGAATAGCTTCTTCTGCATCATACGTCCAATTAACATTTGCTGTTCTGTGTTGATGACCATCTTCTGCGGAATGAATTTCAATTTTTACCGTTCCCAATTCTACATTGTCTTTCAAAATAGCATCAATTGAGATGGTTTCGCCTAAATGAAATTCATCGTGGTCTTTAGGTGCAATCAAATTAATTTCAGGTTTTGTTGTATCTAATGAAGAATCATCTGATGAACAAGATGTAATGAATAATGCTGATAATGTTATAAATGAATAGTTTAAAATTGAATTTTTCATTGTTTTATTTTTTTTGAATTGAATATTATTTTTTTAAGATTTTGGTTGATTTATTAATAAACAAAATCCTGAGGCGGACCTCGTGTAAAATGATATTCAATTGTAGAATGTTTAATTTTTTCTACTTGTTCAAAACTTTCTTTACTGTAAAATTCTTCGTTCGGTTTTGATTCTATTTTTGGTTCATCATGCGTGTCAATAAAGACAGAGTAATAGGTGAAATGATTACATTGATGATGAATAATTTCTTTCTTTTGATTCGAAAAATCTTGTGAATGATCGATTAAAGAAAAATGTAATTGATTAAAAGTTGGAATCGAAAAAAGAATAATACTAAAGAAAAGTCCAAAAATAGGATGTTTCTTTTTCATGTATCAACTATTTTCCGAACGGAATTCCTAACATAATTTGTATGTTTCGAGCTTGTTCTGGTAATTGCAATGCACGATAAAAACTGGTGTGATTGTAATAGTTTTTATTGAATAAATTAGAAACCTGAACACTTAAATTTGCACTAAAATTATTGAATTTAAGTTTCGTTTTTCCTCCAATTCCAACCAAGAAATAACTTGGAGTGATATCTTCATTTTGTGCAATTTTATCTTGCTCAAATGTATATTTTCCATTTGCAAAAAAGCTCAAACCTTCTAAAAATGCAATATTTTGATTGATTTTATAATTAATTTGTCCAAATAAATTATTTGCAGGAGTGAAAGGAAGATAATTTCCGAATTTTTTATTTTCCGTAATTTGTCGATTGTATAAATATTCGTACACAAGATTTGCATCAAAATTTTCGTTGATTTTCTTACGAACTTCAAATTCAAAACCAGTCAACAAAGCTTTGCTTTGTGTATATTGATAAATTTGTCCACCATGAGGAAGAATCGAAAATTGTCCCGAAGGTTTTAAGAAAATATAATTGCTGAAATAATATAAATACGGACTTAGCGAAATATTCCAATCATTTTTGTGAAAAACAGATTTGAAATCTACAGCAATTCCTTTTTCTATATCAAGATTTTCGTCACCTCGTTCATGTCTAAAACTACCGTGATGAATTCCGTTAGAACCCAATTCTATAGCGGTTGGTAAACGGAAATTTGTTCCAACATTCAAGTTGAAATCCCATAAATCATTTGGTTGAAAAGTTGCACCAATCATTCCGTTTAAATTACTGAAACTACGATCGATTGATTTGCTACGATTTGCATAATAATCTGCAATGCCTTCAGAATTACCTTTTTCAATCAAATAATTGTAAAGAAATTCATCAAAATAACCTTCCGATTTGAACGTCGAATAATCGTAACGTAAACCAGCAGTTACTTTCCAACGATTTCCTTTTTTGAATTCTTCAATCAAAAATCCGCTAAAAATATTTCGGTCATATTTTGGTAATAAATAATTGTAACCGGCAATATTATTGGCTTGTAATTGCGCTTGTGCGCCAATTATTGTTTTGAAATTTTTGCTATGATTATGTTCAAATTTTAATTGAGAATCATACGTTGATAAATTAAAATCTAATTCTAAATCAGGATTTTTTGTTGGAACTGGTTGATTTGCATAATGTGTGTGAAATGAACTAACTTCTTGTCGACGATTGTTTTGATAACTTGCTAAAAATTTTAAAACGTCTTTTGAATTTAAACGAAATTCATTTTCGGAAATTACTTTAAAATGATTCACTTTTTGATAAGGAAATTCGATATTTCTATAATTTCCATCATCTTGAAGTCTATCTACAGAAGGAATTCCGTGTGAACCAGGAAAGAAACCGATTTTCTGATTAACGTTAGAAACCGTTAAAATTGAACGAAATTTCTCACCAATATAACCTGTTTGTATTTCAGCATTCAAATCTTGTCCAGCCGTATTTTTTACACGTTTATTGTAAATTGGTAAATAGCGATTCAGGTAATAAATGCGATCGGTAGTCGTTCTGTAGTCTGCATAATCAGAATAAGAACCTTTTATTTTATAGAAAAAATGATCGTTACGAGATTTCAAATTAAATCCAATTCCGTAATTATCATTTATTGATTGATATAAAGTTTTTGCTTCTCCAGAAAGTGAATGTTTCGCTGGTAAATTGTTATTGTTAATCTTGATAACTCCAGCAATAGCTTCATTTCCGTACTCCAAAGCCGCAGGCCCTTTTATCACTTCGACATCTTCAACATTTAGCGCATCAATCTCCAAACCATGATCGGCTCCCCATTGTTGTCCTTCTTGTTTTACACCATTTTCAGCAACAATTAATCGATTGAAACCAAGTCCACGAATAATTGGTTTTGAAGCTGATGATCCAATTCCAGAAGCATTAACACCTGCAATATTTTCAAGTGATTTGGCTAATGATCCTGCATAGTTTTCTTGAATATAAGATTGATCGACACGCTCTACATTAGCTGTTGAAAAATCGTGATGATGCCCTAAAACAGTAACTTCATCTAAATTATATGCTTTGTGAAAAGTAAGTGTAAAAACAAATTTTTGTTGAGAATCAAACGTAATATTTTGAGAAAAAGGTTCGTAACCTTGCTCATCAATTTGAACTTGATAATTTCCTTTGTTTAAATTCTCAATTCTAAATTTTCCTTCGGCATTTGTGTGATATTCTTCGTTGTTGAAGTATACAGTTGCGAAAGGAATTGGTTTTTGATTTTTATCTATAATTTGACCTTCGAAAATGTTTTGTGCAAACACAGTTCCGCACAATAATGTAGCCGCAATACTACATTTTATGTTGATTGACATAAATACAATAATTTAATAACGTTAAAAAAATAAGGTGGTTTTTTCTGAAATTAAATTGCGTAGGGCGGTGCTCGAAGACTTTTTTGAGTAAGTAATACAGCTTGTTTTACACGAGTTGTGTAAAGTGTTTTATCTTTTTGGATAAATGATTGTGACCATTCAAATAACTCAATTTCTGAATCATTTTCTATAAAATGTTGATTGAAATGGCAAATTGTACAGCTATGATCGTGTACGTTAGAGAATTTGTCTTTCAGCTCTTTGTGCTCTTTATTTAGAGCATGATCCAATATATGCGCAGACTGATACACTGTCATAAACAGTGAAATCGTTAGCATAAGATATTGGATAAATTTTTTCATTCAGTTTACAAAAATAAGATTTTATTTCATTTCTTTCAACTCTTTCATGTTTTGTTGAAGTTTTCTTAAAAATAAAAAATAAATAATCCCATAATAAACCGTTCCTATAATCACAATAAAAGCAACAGCAGTTATTATTGCAATCCAACCATAAACAGCAGCATTATTCACAATTGGCTGTATATCATGAGCGTGTTTTGCCAAATAAATAGATTGGCCTAATTCGTAATAGAATGGGGCAGAAGAAACAATTAAACTTAAAACGGTGAAAAGAATAAACAAGTTCACCAATCGACGAAATGAAATAATGTTTTTCATCAAATCGACCACAGATTGATTAAGATCTATTTTTTTTAAATAACGATAAGCCATCACCAAAAATCCAAACGTAATCACAATACTAAAAACCGAAGCGATCTCGTAATTGTTAATTGTTTTTTCTTCGACTAATGTTTTGACTTCGTTATTAAAAAAATTTTTTCCTGAAATTAAAACATATAAATTGTAGACAAGAAAAAGGATAAATTCGAAAAAAGTGAATATAAATAACCATTTTATTGTTGTTGATGATTTTTTCTTCAACATTTGAAAAATTTGATTTTGATCAAACTTTTCTTCTTCCTTTATGGAACCCCAAATTGATTTTAAGTCATCTAACTCCATTATTGTTCCATTTTAGACATTATTTCTTTTAATTTTATCTTCACTCTGTTCATCTTTACTCGTGCATTTACTTCCGAAATTCCTAAAGTTTCGGCAATGTCTTTGTAAGGTAAGTCTTCCAAAAATAGCAGTACCAATGCACGTTCTACGTCGTTTAATAATCTAATTGCCGCGTATAAAAGTGTGATACGCTCTTCTAAAAATTCGTCTTTGTCGTCTGATTTTAAGTTTAAAAATTGAGCTTCATTAAAATCAGTTTCACTGGATTTTGTTTTTTTTCTGATTAATGTAATTGCTGTGTTTAAGCTAACACGATACATCCACGTACTAAATTTTGAATCTCCCTTGAAGGAATCGTAAGAACGCCATAATTGCAATACAATTTCCTGAAATAAATCGTCATGAGAATCCTTGTCGTCTGTGTAAATACGACAAACCTTATGGATAATTCCCTGATTTTTCTCGACTAATTCGGTAAATATTTTTGCTTTATTATTCAAACTATTATTCTGTTGCTCTTTATTTGTAGTAAAAAAAAGAATAATGTTACTACTAAAAAAATAAAAAATCCTCTTATAGAAATATAAGAGGATTAACCTAACTAACTTAAACCTATGAAAAGTTGTTCTACTTTTCTACTGCAAGTATAGAAATTAATTATTTATTAAGCAATAAAAATTTAGAAAAATTGTTAAAAATGTCTTAATTAACTAAGAATGATTCTAAACTATTGAAATCTGTTAACGAAATGATATAATTCATTGTGATTAGAGCAATGGGATGATTAAATTTGTGGAAATATCTAAAAAATTAAACGAATTGCTTTATGGCAAATGAATCATTACTAAAATCGTCGATTGGTAAGAAGTTCGCGATGGCGCTTTCAGCGTTATTTTTGATCGTGTTCTTGTTACAACATTTCGTGATTAATGCATTATCTGTTATTAATCCGAATGGGTTCAATGAAGTTTCGGCTTTCATGAGTGATAACCCTTTTATCCAATATTTAATGCAGCCTATTTTATTAATTGGTGTTGTATACCACTTTGTAATGGGGTTTGTATTAGAAGCGCAAAACAAGAAAGCGCGTGGACCAGTTGCTTACCAAAAGTATAATGGTGCTGCAAATGCTTCTTGGATGTCAAGAAACATGTTAGTTTCTGGATCTGTAATTTTAATTTTCTTATTATTACACTTGTATGACTTTTGGGTTCCTACAATTACTGATCACTACATTGTTCCAAATCCTGAGTTTGCTCAAGGAAATTACTTTATGGATCACTTAAACCACGTTTTCACATTAGAAGGTGCTTTAAGTTTTGTAAGATTAGTAATTTACATTGTTGCATTTGTATTTTTATCATTACACTTACAACATGGATTTGCATCAGCATTCCAATCTATTGGTGCAAGACACAACAAATACACTCCAGTAATTGTTGCTTTCGGGAAATGGTATTCAATTTTAATTCCAGCAGGTTTCATTATCATCGCTGTTTACCATTTTTTTGTTAAATAATTAAATAATATCAAGAAATGAGTATATTAGATTCAAAATCTCCAGAAGGAGATATCGCACAACAATGGAGCGAACACAAAGCACACCTAAACTTAGTGGCTCCAAATAACCGTGATAAAATTGATGTTATTGTTGTAGGTACTGGTTTAGCTGGTGGTTCTGCAGCTGCTACTTTAGCAGAGTTAGGATATAAAGTAAAAGCTTTCTGTTACCAAGATTCACCTCGTCGTGCTCACTCTATTGCTGCACAAGGGGGTATTAATGCTGCTAAAAATTATAAAGGAGATAACGACTCTATCTATCGTTTATTTTACGATACAATCAAAGGTGGTGATTACCGCGCTCGTGAGTCTAACGTTTATCGTTTAGCGGAGGTTTCTGGTAATATTATCGACCAATGTGTAATGCAAGGGGTTCCTTTTGCACGTGATTACGGTGGGTTATTAGATAATCGTTCTTTTGGTGGGGTACAAGTATCTCGTACTTTCTATGCGAAAGGTCAAACAGGGCAACAATTATTATTAGGAGCTTATTCAGCAATGAATCAGCAAATCCACTTAGGGCACATCCAAATGTACAACCGTCACGAAATGTTAGATATTGTTCTTGTAGATGGTAAAGCTCGTGGTATTATCGCTCGTAATTTAATTACAGGTGAAATCGAAAGACATTCTGCTCACGCAGTAGTTATTGCTACTGGTGGTTACGGAAACGTATATTTCTTATCTTCTAATGCAATGGGTTCTAACGTAACTTCAGCATGGAAAATTCACAAAAAAGGTGCTTATTTTGCTAACCCTTGTTATGTACAAATTCACCCAACTTGTATTCCAATCCACGGAACAAATCAATCTAAATTGACTTTAATGTCTGAATCTTTACGTAACTCTGGTCGTATCTGGGTTCCTAAAAAGAAAGAAGATGCTGAAGCAATCCGTGCTGGTAAGAAAAAAGCAGTTGATATCAAAGAAGAAGACAGAGATTACTACTTAGAAAGACGTTATCCTGCATTTGGTAACTTAGTTCCTCGTGACGTTGCATCTCGTGCTGCAAAAGAGCGTTGTGATGCTGGTTATGGTATTGAAGCAAATGAAACTGGAGAAGGAGTTTATTTAGATTTTACAGATGAGATCAAGAAAAAAGGTCGTGAGGTTGCTTTCGCAAACGGAGATCAAAATCCATCAGATGCTGAAATCGAGAAATTAGGTAAAAAATGGATTGAAGAGAAATATGGAAACTTATTCCAAATGTATTGGAAAATTACAGATGAGAATCCATACGAAAATCCAATGCGTATCTATCCAGCAATTCACTACACAATGGGTGGTGTTTGGGTTGACTACAACTTACAATCAACAATTCCTGGATGTTTCGTAGTAGGAGAAGCTAACTTCTCTGATCACGGAGCTAACCGTTTAGGAGCTTCTGCATTAATGCAAGGTTTAGCAGATGGTTATTTCGTATTACCTTATACAATTGCAGATTATTTATCAGCAGATATTCGTACAGGTAAAATTCCTACAAATACGCCAGAATTTGATGAAGCTGAAAAGGCTGTTAAAGACCAAATTCAACATTTCTTAAGCAATAAAGGAACTAAAACTGTAGATAGTTTCCACAAACGTTTAGGAAATATTATGTGGAACAAAGTAGGTATGGCTCGTAATGCTCAAGGTTTAAAAGAAGCGATTGCTGAAATTGCTGCTTTACGTGAAGAATTCTACCGTGATGTAAAAGTTCCTGGTGATGCTAACGAAATGAACACTGAGTTAGAGAAAGCTGGACGTGTAGCTGACTTCTTAGAATTAGGACAGTTAATGGCAATTGACGCTCTTAACCGTAATGAGTCTTGTGGTGGTCACTTCCGTGAGGAGTACCAAACAGAAGAAGGTGAAGCAATGCGTGATGATGAAAATTATACTTATGTTGCCGCTTGGGAATATAAAGGTGATGATATCAACACTGAGGTTTTACACAAAGAGGAATTAAATTACAAATATATCGAGCTTAAAACTCGTAGTTATAAATAATAAAATCATTTTGCTTGATAACAAACCTTCAAGCAAAATGTCAAAATATCATATAGAATTATGGCATCATCAAAAACAATCAGCATCACGCTGAAAATTTGGCGTCAAAAAAACGCTAATGCTCAAGGAAAAATGGAAACATATTCCTTAAAAGATGTTTCTACTGATTCTTCTTTCTTAGAAATGCTTGATTTATTAAACGAGCAATTAATAGAGGAAGGAAAAGAGCCAGTTGCATTCGACCACGACTGTCGTGAAGGTATTTGTGGTATGTGTTCTTTATTCATCAATGGAGAAGCGCACGGACCAGATAGAGGTGTTACAACTTGTCAATTACATATGCGTATGTTCAAAGATGGTGAAACGATTTACATCGAACCATGGAGATCTGCTGCATTCCCAGTAATCAAAGATTTAATTGTAGACCGTTCATCTTTCGACCGTATCCAACAAGCTGGTGGTTACATCTCTGTAAATACATCAGGACGTACAGTAGATGCAAACAATATTCCAGTAAACAAAATGCATGCAGATGAAGCGTTCGACGCTGCAACATGTATTGGTTGTGGAGCTTGTGTTGCAACTTGTAAAAATGGATCTGCAATGTTATTCGTAGGAGCTAAAGTTTCTCAATTCGCATTGTTACCACAAGGACAAGTAGAAGCTGCTCGTCGTGCTCAAAAAATGGTTGCACAAATGGATTTAGAAGGTTTTGGTAACTGTACAAATACAGGAGCTTGTGAAATCGAATGTCCAAAAGGAATTTCTTTAGATAACATTGCACGTATGAACCGTGAGTATTTATCTGCAAAAATTGTATCACAAGAATAATAACATTCTGATATATATTAAAAGAGCGACATGTTTGTCGCTCTTTTTTTGTTATAATAATTGCAAAAAAAAAAGGATTTCAATCTCTTGAAATCCTTCCCAATGTCAAATTCTTTCTTCTGAATAAGTCCATTGTAACTTGTTCTTTTTAAATGATTATAAAAAAGAATTTTTATAAATAGAACAAATATCTATTGTAAATAATAAATGAAATGTACTCATATATGAGAGACTATTAATCCTATGCAATAACTATGAGCAAAATCGATTTAAAAAGAACGTCTAGGGAAAAAAGGATTTCAATTTCTTGAAATCCTTCCCGAAATTTTTGATAATGATTTGAATTAATTTTCACCTTATTATGAAAATTCTCTGTCGGCTTAAAAATTTCGTTATTTTGTGGAAAAACAACTATTAATTTTAATGTTCTGTTTCAAAACAACTAAAGTATTTTGAAGTCCTGAACGAATAATTATTAATTCCTTGATGTAAAATTAATGACAAAAATCATGTTTTGCAAATTATTTCAGATTAATTTTAAAAGTTTAACACATCAATAAATCTATTTAGAAATAAAAAATCCAGCACATTATGTGCTGGATTTTAAGTTTAAGATTACTAAAATATAGTGTTCTGAGATTATTTAATGTTCTTAAAACTTCTATTGATAAAATTTGTTAATTCTTTACCTTTTAACAAACCTTGCGATAATTTTGCTAGATCTAATGCTTGATTAATCAACGCTTCTTTTTCTTCTTTCGAATCTTTAGCTAAAATTTCTGTTGCTAAATCCGAGTTTGCATTCACAACAACATTATACATTTCAGGGAAATTACCCATTCCAAACATCCCAGCTCCGCCAGAAGCTTGCATATCTTTCATACGACGCATAAATTCTGATTGCGTAATGATGAAAGGTGCATCTGTTCCAGATAAATCTTCTAATTGAATTGTATATGATTTATTGTTGATTGATTCTGTGATTTCAGTTTTCAATTTTTCTTTATCATCATCAGATAATTTGGAAATTTTAACTTCATCTTTTTCAATCAAATTATTGATATGATCCGCATCAACACGAACAAATGTTACATTTTCTTTTGTAGATTCTAACTTCTGAATCAAGTGAGAAGAAATAGGAGAATCTAATAAAATTACTTCGTAACCTTTTTCTTTCGCAATTTGTATGTATTGATCTTGTCCATCAACATCAGACGCATAAAGAATTACTAATTTTCCGTCTTTGTTGGTTTGATTGTCTTTAATCGCAGTATTTAATTCATCCCAAGTAAAATATTTACCATCAACTGTTGGATACAATGCAAATTTGTCAGATTTTTCGAAGAATTTATCTTCCGAAATCATTCCATATTCAATTACAACTTTAATATCGTTCCATTTTTGCTCGTAATCTTCACGATTTTGATTCATTAATGAAGACATTTTATCCGCCACTTTTTTCGTAATATGTGCCGAAATTTTCTTCACAGCTCCATCAGCTTGTAAGTACGAACGCGAAACATTCAATGGAATATCTGGAGAATCTATCACACCACGTAATAACATCAAGAAATCAGGAACAATTCCTTTCACTTCGTCTGTTACAAATACTTGATTTTGGTATAATTGAATACGATCTTTATCAATATTGATGTTGTTTCCTAATTTTGGGAAGAATAAAATTCCAGTCAAATTAAATGGATAATCAACATTTAAGTGAATATGGAATAAAGGTTCTTCGAATTGCATTGGATACAATTCTCTGTAGAAATTTTGATAATCTTCGTCAGACAATTCTGATGGCGCTTTTGTCCAAGCCGGATTTGTATTATTGATAATATCATCAACTTCGATTTCCTCTGGTTTAGCATCTTCAGCAGCACCTTCTGGTAAAGGAAGTGTTTCTTTTTTCGTTCCAAATTTGATCGGAATTGGCATGAATTTATTGTATTTATTCAATAATTCACGGATTTTCCATTCGTCTAAAAACTCTTTCGAATCTTCAGCAATGTGTAAAACGATTTCAGTTCCACGCTCGGTTTTATCCGAATTTTCTAAGGTAAATTCAGGAGAACCATCACATGTCCAATGAACTGCTGGCTCGTCTTTGTATGATTTTGTAATGATTTCTACTTTATCCGCAACCATAAATGCAGAATAAAAACCTAAACCAAAATGTCCGATAATTCCGTCTGCATCTTGGTGTTGATTAATAAATTCTTCTGCACCAGAAAAAGCAACTTGATTGATGTATTTTTCAACTTCATCAGCTGTCATTCCCAAACCTTGGTCAATAATATGTAAAGTATTATCGTCTTTATTGATTTTTACTTCAATTTTTGGATTTCCGTATTCTACTTTTGCATCACCAATACTTGTTAAATGCTTTAATTTCAGGGTTGCGTCAGAAGCATTCGAAATCAACTCACGCAAAAAGATTTCGTGATCGCTGTATAAAAACTTCTTAATTAATGGAAAGATATTCTCTACCGAAACATTAATATTTCCTTTATTCATCGTTATTGTATTTTTTATTTTTAATAATTAGTTTTTCTTGTAAATAGTCTAAATCATGAGATTTGTAGACGGAATGTAAATTTCAAAAGATATTCCAAATGAAATTTTTCTGACATTTTGTCGTAAAATAGATCATGAGAACTGCTTATAATTGCTTAATTTTCGTTCAAATTTAGAAAGATGAAATTCGGAAAAGTAGAAAACCCAGAATTGGTTGATTTTACATTGCCAAAAACGCCAAAAGAAACGATTGATTTGTTGAATAAAGTTGATAAATCAGATAATTTCGAAGTATATGTAGGCTGTGCAAAATGGAATAAGCAAGATTTGAAGAATTTTTATCCGCCTAAAACAAAAGATGAATTGAGTTATTATTCAACGCAATTTAATAGTATCGAGTTAAATGCGACATATTATCGTTCGCCAAGTAAAGAAAATGTCGAAACTTGGGTAAATAAAACTCCAAAAGATTTTAAATTTTTCCCGAAAATTCCACAAAGTATTAGTCATTATGGACGATTGCAAAATGTGACAGATAAATTGAATCAATATTTGGATGCAGTTGCGTTATTTGAAGAAAAATTAGGAATGATTTTCTTACAAATGCACGAAAATTTTGCTCCAAAAGATTTTGAAAAATTAGAAAATTTCATTCAAAATTTTCCGAAAGGTTATCCGTTAGCTGTAGAACTTCGTCATGAAGATTGGTTTTCGAACGAAGAAAATTTTAATCGATTGGTTTCGTTATTAGAAAAGCATAACATTTCAAATATTATTGTTGATACAGCGGGTAGGAGAGATATGGTGCATATGCGATTGACTTCGAATGAAGCTTTTGTGCGTTTTGTTGGAGCAAATATTCCATCTGATTACGAGCGTTTGGATGAATGGATTGAAACAATTAAACTTTGGAAAGCAGAAGGTTTGCAGAAATTGTATTTCTTTATTCATCAAAATTTAGAGTTAGAATCGCCAATGTTAGCCAAATATTTTATTAAGAAATTAAACAATGATTTAGATTTAGATATTCGTAGTCCGCAAGATGAATTGACGTTGTTTTAAGTGAAAATTAGAAAAAATAATTCTTTAAACCTCGATTGTTTCAACTAATTTTGCAGAACAAATAAAACAAAAGATTCTTCTCAATTATGAAACAATTTACTTCGGTTAATGATGTAGAAAACATCGACGAATTACTAAAAATAGCCTTAGAAATTAAAGCAAATCCTTTTGCTCAACAAGAGGTTGGTAAAAACAAAACAATTGGTTTAATATTTTTTAATCCAAGTTTACGTACACGTCTAAGCTCTATTAAAGCGGCTTATAATCTTGGAGCAAATGCTTGGGTTTTGAATGCTGGAGCAGATTCTTGGACATTGGAAATGGCTGATGGTGCTGTGATGAACGGAGATACGCAAGAACATATCAAAGAAGCAATTCAGGTAATGAGTGCGTATTGTGATGTTTTAGGCGTTCGTACTTTTCCGAAATTAGTAGATCGTGATGAAGATTATAACGAAATCATGTTCAATAAAGTAAAAGAATTATCTTCTGTTCCTGTTGTCTCTTTGGAAAGTGCAACTTTACATCCATTACAGTCTTTTGCTGATTTAATTACAATTGCAGAAAAAACGGGTTATACGCCTGGGACAAAACCTGAAAAGAAAGTGAAAGTTGTGATGACTTGGGCGCCGCATCCACGTCGTTTGCCACAAGCTGTTCCGAATTCTTTTGCGCAATGGTTTTCTAAGGTAGATTGGGTAGATTTTACAGTTGTACAACCAAAAGGTTTGGAGTTAGATCCAAAATTTACTAATGGAGCAACGATTGCTTATGATCAAGATGAAGCGTTGAAAGATGCTGATTTTGTCTATGCAAAAAACTGGTCTTCTTATGAAAATTATGGTCAACCGAATGATGGTGATAAGGATTGGGAAGTGACAATGGATAAAATGAATTTGACAAATAACGGAAAATTTATGCATTGTTTACCAGTTCGTCGCAATGTAGTAGTATCTGATGAAGTTTTAGATTCTGATCGTTCTATCGTAATTGATGAAGCAACGAACCGAATTTTCTCAGCTCAAACCGTTTTTCACGAGATTTTGAAAAATAAGTAGTAAACTACAATTAAAAAAGGCTTAAAAATTAATTTTTAAGCCTTTTTTAATGATATTATTTCTCACTAAAGTCCAACATGAATATCTTTCGTAGTGGCTTCTTTTTGAGAAGTTTTATATTTTGAATCATAGTTCCAAATAATCTTATCTGAAATGGTTTTTCCATTAAGATTAGTTTCTGCAATGATTATGTTTTCACCTTTTTGCAATTGAACATTTTCAGCAACGAAATGAATCTTATTATAGCCATTTTTTACATTTTCAATCTTTTTACCATTTACAGTTAACGTTGGCGTTCCTTGATTAGAGAAGATTGTAACAGTTGTAAATTCATTTCCTCTATTTACCATTCTACGTTGCGTTAAATAAACAACAGGTTCTTTGCTCCAATTTGCTTTATACCAATAAAAAGGATCTTTTTTAATTTTTCGATCAAACGAAACCAAACCTTTGAAATTTCTTGGATTAACATTTAATCGTGTAATAGGCGTTGCAAAATCGAAAGTATTCCAAACATAAGATCCCAAAAATATTGGATGTTTTTCTATTGTTGCCCAATGAACAATATGAAATTTAGTTGCAAATTCTTCTGGAAAAAATGCAGGATCACTCCATTGATTTCCATAGTTCCCAGCAACTTCAACTTGATCTTCAGGTTTTGCTTCTGCGCCATATTCAGAGAAAATGATTTTGTAATCTTTGAATTTTTTCGAAATTTCATTCGCCCAAGTTTCAACATCTTCTTTGTCTGTCAAATTTTCTACTTCGCCATTGTACCATCCAAAATAATGATTAATTCCTTGTATATCCGCATTATTATTAACTGGATGATCGACCACATTATAACCACTTACTTGTACTGTATAACGATCAGAATCTTCTGTTTTAGCTAAGTCATTTAGCTTTGTTGTCAATTCGATGGTGTAATTATTTGGCGAATAAACTTCATTGTGTAATCCCCAAGTGTAAATAGATGGATGATTGTAATTTTGACGAATCAACTCTTTTAATTGTTGCATTGCATTATTTTCTTCCAAGGTTGTAACCTGATTCACAAACGGAATTTCTGCCCAAACAATCAATCCTAGACTATCACATTTCGAGTAAAAATAATCAGATTGTTGGTAATGAGCTAATCGAATAGAAGTTGCACCAATTTCTTTTATAATTGCTAAATCTTCATCGTGATCTTCATTTGATAAAGCCGAACCTTTTCCCCAGCGATCTTGATGTCTTGTCACGCCATAAAGCGGATATTTTTTGTCGTTTAAGAAGAAACCTTCGTTCGCTTTTAGTTCAAATTTACGAATACCCAAAGGTTGTGTTACTTCATCTAAAACTTGATTATTTTGTTTGATTTGTGTCACTACTTTATATAAATATGGATCTTCTAATCCATTCCATAAATGTGGATTATTAACCTTAATATCTTGAATAATTTCTTGTCTTCCTTGTGGTGATAGAGTGTAAGGAGTGCTGATAGACTTTACAGTTTTATTGTTATGATCGATGATCGAAGTGAAAATTTCGATGTTATTTGTTTGAGCTGATTTATTATCAACTTTGACTTTAAGATGAATATCAGCCGATTTTTTACTAACATTTTTCTGAGAAATAAAAATTCCAGCCGAAGCAAAATCATTTACAGCAATATTGATAGGATCAGTAACAATTAACGAAACAGGACGATAAATTCCGCCATAAACAGGAATAAAACATGATTAACAGGAATAATTGCTGGATTTTCTTCGTTATTAGCTTTAACCAAAATTTCATTTTCTTGATCAAATTTTAACATTCCTGTCAATTCCAAAACAAAAGCAGAATATCCACCTTGATGACGACCTACAAAATTATAATTTCCGTTGTTTACATCACTTTGATAGCTTACTTTGTTCTTATTTTGAGTTGATTTTAAAGGAGAATTATTCATGTAAACTTCTGCATTTGCTCCAACACCTTCAAATTTGATAAAGATTCGTTTACCTTTCCAGTTTGTTTTTGGCGTAAAAGATTTTCTGTAATACGAATCACCCACATAAAAACGCTCGTTTGTACTATAAAAACCAGGTGTAACTTGGTTCGTTTGCATATCAGTTGCATTCCATGTATGTGGAACTTGAACCAATTGCCAATCGCCTTTGAAGATAGAATTGTAATTAATTTCTGCAGTGGTAAATGGCCCTTTTTTAAAGCTCCAATTAGAGTTGAAGTTTACTATTTCTCGTGCATTTACTATTTGTAAACCGATAAAGAGTAAAATTAGAGATGTTAAATTTTTCATGTGAGTTTTGATAAGCAGTAAAAATAGTAATTTCAAAAATGTAGGCAAAAAAGAAAGCCACTCGATTTGAGTGGCTTTTCTACTTATTTTGAATAGATAAATTATTTATCTAAAACTTCCATATCAAAATATAAAGTTGCATTTGGTGGTACAACACCTCCAGCACCTCTTGATCCGTAACCTAATTCGGCAGGGATAATTAAGAAAACTTTAGAACCTCTGTTGAACATTGTTAATGCTTCCATCCAACCTTGGATTAATCCTGTAACACCAACTGTTGCGTCTAGTGGTTGATTGCGATCGTAAGATGAATCTAATTTTTCACCATCGTTTAAGCGTAAAGTATAATGTACTTGGATTGGATCTCCTTGAATTGGTTTTGCTCCGTTACCTTCTTCTAAAATTACATATTTTAATCCAGAAGGAGTTGATTGAGCTTTTGCTTCTAATTCTTTTTGACGAGCAATTTCTGCATCTTTTTCAGCTTTTGCTTTCGCTTCAGCTTCAGCTTGTTTTTTTGCGTGATTAGCTTTTGCAGCTTCAAATGCTTCAGCTCCGTTGTATTTAGCATATTTATCACCTTTACGAGCGATTTCTACTTTCTCAATTACAACTGGAACAACTGGTTTATCACTTGGCGTTTTTTCTACATTTGCAATAGAATCAACTACGTCTAAACCTTCTACAACTTGTCCGAAAATAGTGTGACGTCCGTCTAACCATGGTGTAGGAACTTCTGTGATGAAGAATTGAGAACCGTTTGTAGCTGGTCCTGAATTTGCCATAGATAAAACACCTTTTTTGTCGTGTTTTAAAGTTGGTTCAAACTCATCTTCGAAATCGTAACCAGGTCCACCTGTACCAATACCATCTGGATCACCACCTTGAATCATGAAATCTTTGATCACACGGTGAAAAATGATTCCATCATAAAAAGGAACTCCTTTTGCTTTTGCTTTATTTTCTTTTGTACCTTCTGCTAATCCAACAAAGTTAGCAACCGTCATTGGCGCTTCTTCTTCGTATAATTTGATTGTCATTGCACCATGATTTGTTGTCATTTTTGCATACAATCCGTCTTCTAAACTTTTAAATTCTTCTTTACTCATCGATTTTGGAATTTTAACGCCACAACTAACAAGGGTAGTGATGACAGTTAAGATTAATAATATTTTTCTCATTTTAACTTTACAGTTTTTGTGTTTATTAGTGTTTTTTTATTTTTAAAACTTTTACATCCATAATAATAGGCGAGTCTGGCGCAATTTTTTGTGTATCACCATAACCTCCATAAGCTAAAAACGAAGGTAATAATAATTTAGCAGTTTCACCTTCAGGAATTAATTGCAAACCAGCTTGTAAACCTCTCACAATATCAGCTTTTCCTAAAATTATTTTCTGAACTTTATTATCGTTAAACGAATATAAAATGTTGTTTTCGAGATCAGTTACTTGATATTCAAATTCGATGTAGTCTCCATTATTTGCTGTAGAAGCTGTTCGTTGACCACTATTTGAAATCCAAAAGCCCGAACTCGTTTTAACAAATTTTAGGTCAGATGTTTTCATATAATCATCAAACCATTGTAATTCTTCTTGATGCAATAATTTTCCACGTTCTTGCGAACGTTTCATAAAATCGTCATTGGAATATGAAACGGGATATTGTATGACTTTTTGATCACAACTCATCAACGCAAAAACAGCGAAAGTGAATAAAATAACTTTTTTCATTAGATAACGATACTAGCTAATTTTTCTTGATATTCTGGTAAAAGGGATTGGAAATAAGCAATTGTTTCTTCCATATTCATATCCGAACGACCTCCTGAAGCATTCATATGACCGCCGCCATTGAAATGTTTGCGAGAGAATTTATTCACATCAAAATCACCTTTCGAACGTAACGAAATTTTAATGAAATTATGATGTGTGTCTTCAATAAAAATTACAGAAAAGATAAAGTTCTCTACACTCAAACCATAATTTACAAAACCTTCTGTATCTCCTTTTTGAAAACCATTTGCTAATAAATCTTCACGTTTTAAAAACATAAATGCAGTACGATATTCAGGTAAAAAAGTTAGATTATTTAAGGTTAATGATAATAACTTTAAACGTCCTTGTGTTTGTGAATCATTTACATACGAAGTTACTTTGTCAACTTCTACACCTTTGTCAATCAGTTCTGCTACAATTCTGTGCGTATCTGCTGATGTATTACGAAAACGGAATCCACCTGTATCAGTCATCATTCCTGTGTAAATACATTCTGCAATGCCTTTATCAATTTTATCTAAATCATTCATCGCTTCGATAAAATTATAAACCATTTGACAAGTCGCAGGCATTTCGATATCCGAATACATAAAATCAAATGTATCTGGTTCGCGGTGATGATCGATTAATATTTTTGGAGCTTTCGAACGTTCAACCCAGTTTCCTAAGTCATCAATTCGTTTTACAGTATTAAAATCTAAGATAAAAATCAACTCAGCTTGATGTATAATAGCTTCTGCAACTTTTGGTCGGTAATCTGCAATTACAATCTCCTTTGCAGAAGGCATCCATTTTAGGAACTTCGGAAAATCGTTTGGTGAAACAATGTTACACGTATGTCCCAATTTATTCAAATAATGAAACATCGCCAATGTAGAACCTATCGCATCTCCATCAGGATTTTTGTGCGGTAGAATTGCAATTTTCTTTGGGGTTGATTTTAACAGAGCTTTTAGCTCTTCGAAATTTGTCATTTGCATAGTTGCAAAGATAAACAAACAAGTGATATTGTAAATTGCTTTGAAGAAGAAAACCTCCAAATTTGGAGGTTTTCTTGTTTTTATGAAATATTTATAATTTATAAATCTCTTTTTTTGATAATTAATAAGGATAAACCAAGAAATAAAATGATGTAGAAAACATTTGTAGCAAAATATTCCCATTGTACATGATCCGCAACAAATAATTTTCCTTCCATAATTGCTTTTTGTATATCTACAGAAGGATAATCAATTATTTTTCCGTTTGAATTAAGTGGTAAATAATTAGTTAAGATTTTAATTTCATCAGGATTTTTTGGAGGATTTTTACCAAAACGAACTAAAAATTCAACAACTTTAGCAACAGATTCTATAATATTCAAAACAATTAAAGATAAAATCGCAAAAGCACTTTTCTTTAATAGGAATGATAAAAACATGGCGAATACAATATAAGCGAAGATTTCGACGAAATATCCTCCTAAGAATTCGATTCCGTTTACAAAATCAAACTTTTCGCTAAAAATAGAACCTAATGCAAAAACTAAAACGCCAACTAAAAGTGTAGAAATCAAAGTTATCACAACGTTCATCAAAACTTTTGTGTTTAAAAATTCAGTTTTAGATAAACCATCAATTGTATTTTGCTTGAAAGTTCCGAAAGAGTATTCGTTTGTAATATTATTAATAACAATAATAGCTAAAAAGAATTTTCCAAAACCAATTAACCACGTAATATTATGCCAAATTATAGGAAACTCTAATGCTCCCAATTTGATTAAATCAACTTCAATTTCATTCATATTTGGTTTGAAATTCGGTAACGTAATTCCCATTAACAGAATCATCACAAAATATAAAATGATGAAAATTCGCGTTCCTTTATTGTAGAATAATTTATTCCATTCTATGCTAAATAATCTTTTCATGTTAGTTCTGTTTTTGGATTAGTTGGAAAAATTGTTGTTCTAAAGATTCTTTACGTTTTACTAAATGATTCACGATAATTCCTTGTTCATAAAGCATTTTGTTAATTTCTGCTGGATCTTTCTCTTCTGATAAAACAGCAAAAAGTTTGTTGTTTTCTTTGGTAACTTTTGAAACGAATGAGAACGTTTTTAGTGTATATTCCAAACTTTCCATATTTTGCGCAGCAACTTCTATACTTCCAAAACTTGAATTCATTTGATCTACAGAACCCGCATAAAGCATTTTTCCTTGATTCAGAACCACTACATGCGAACATACTTTTTCGACTTCGTCTAATAAATGACTTGCTAGAATAATTGTAGTTCCTTGTTGAGCAATTTTAATAATCAATTCACGAATCTGAATAATTCCTTGTGGATCTAAACCATTAGTAGGTTCGTCTAAAATCAGCACTTCAGGATCATTTAATAACGCAGCCGCAATTGCCAAACGTTGTTTCATTCCCAACGAATATTGTTGAAATTTATCTTTTTTACGAGAAAGTAATCCAACTAATTCAAGTTTTTCGTCAATTTTTCCATAATTAACTTCTTTAATATCAGCAACAATTTCAAGATTTTTTTCTGCTGATAAATAAGGATAGAATTTTGGGCTTTCGATAATTGCACCAATTTTTTTTAATGAATCGTTATCTGGTTCTTGATCAAACCATTTCCACGAACCCGCTGTAGGATTGATTACATTAAGAATCATTCCTAATGTTGTCGATTTTCCACTTCCGTTTGGACCAAGTAATCCATAAACGTTTCCTTTTTCTACCGAAAAAGTGACATTGTTGACCGCTGTAAAACTGCCAAATTTTTTAGTAAGTTGATTAATTTCAAGAACTTTATTCATAGTAGTTGAATTTGTTTTCTTTATATGTAGAGTTTTTTGTTAATTTGTTACAATTTAGAATTAATTTAAATAACATGAGAACGATACTTTATACCTTATTAATTGTACTAACAATTCAGGCTAAAGCGCAAAACGGAAAAACTTATCAAATTTATAATCAACAAGAAAAGAAAGTTGATTTTGATAAAATGATTAAAGAATTAGCAAAATATGATGTTGTTTTATTTGGTGAACATCATAATAATGCGGTAAATCATTGGTTGCAATTGCAAACGACAAAAGAATTGTATAAGATAAAAGGAAAACAACTGATTCTTGGAGCAGAAATGTTCGAGCGTCATCAACAAAATGATTTAACGAATTATTTGAAAAGCAAAACGACGGATGATGAGTTTCAAAAGAGTACAAAGCTTTGGAATAATTACAAAACAGATTACAAACCGCTTGTTGATTTTGCGAAAGAAAAGAATTTAGATTTTGTAGCAACTAATGTAACGCGCAAATATGCTTCGTATGTCGCTAAGAATGGACTTGAAGCTTTGGATACAGTTCCAAATAATGAGAAAGCCTTTATTGCGAAACTTCCTATTACCATAGATTATGATGCACCTGGTTATCCTGAGATGATTAAAATGATGGGAGATCATGCTGGAGTGAAGGCAAAACAGTTTGTTGCAGCACAAGCTACAAAGGATGCAACAATGGCAGAATCAATTTTGAATAATTTGAAGAAAAATAATCTATTCATTCATTACAATGGTGATTATCATTCTAAAAATTATGGCGGAATTTATTGGTATTTGAAATATTTTCGACCTGAGCTCAAAATCGCCGTAATTGAAATTCTAGAAAGTGAAGATTTAAATGAAAAATTATCTGTAATTAAATCTAAAAACGAAAATGTTACTACGACAGAATTTATTATAGTATTTCCTAAGGATTCGCCTAAAACCTACTAATTTTACTTATAAGCAGAAAGTTTTATTGATTATTTTTCATATTTTGCATTTTAAAAAATAAAGCAAACAATTAAATACAACTATGGACAGAAGAAATTTTATTAAATCGACTGCTGCAGCATCTACGGTAGCATTAGTATCACCAGATTCATTATTTGATTTTTCATCAAAAATTGATAAGGTGAAAGTAGGAATTGTTGGCTGTGGAATGAGAGGGCAGGTACATTTAGATGAGTTATTAAAAAGAAATGATGTAGAAGTTGTTGGGATCGCTGAACCAGATCAACGAATGATTGATCGTTCAAACAAAATTTTTGCAAAACATAATAAAAAACCTGTAGAGTATTTTAAAGGTTTAGATGGATATAAAAAATTATATAAGAATAAAGAAATGCATGCTGTAATTATAGCTACGCCATGGGAATTTCACGCTGAGCAAACAATTGCAGCAATGAATGCGGGTAAAATTGTAGGTTTAGAAGTGTGTGGAGCGATGAATTTACAAGAATGTTGGGATTACGTAGATACATACGAAAAAACGAAAGTTCCTGTATTCATGATGGAGAATGTTTGTTACCGTCGCGATGTTATGGCTGTAATGAATATGGTTCGTAAAGGAATGTTTGGTCAAATTGTTCATGGACAAGGTGGTTACCAACACGATTTAAGAAATGTATTATTTAATGATGGTAAACAACCTTATGGTGGTGGAGTTGAATTTGGAGACAAAGGTTTCTCTGAAGCTGCTTGGCGTACAAATCATTATGTAAAACGTAATGCAGAATTATATCCAACGCATGGTTTAGGACCAATCGGTACAATGATGGATGTTAACCGTGGAAATAGAATTACACATTTAACTTCTATGGCTTCTCAACAAGCTGGTTTAACTGATTATATCGTGAAGAATGGAGGTGTAGATCATCCAAATGCAAAAGTTAAATTCAAACAAGGAGATATCGTTCAAACAATGTTAAAATGTGAAAACGGAGAAACAATCTTATTAACGCACGATACATCTTTACAGCGTCCATATAACTTAGGTTTCCGTATTCAAGGAACTGATGGTATTTGGCAAGATATCGGTTCAGGAGGATTTAGTCAAGGTTTCATTTATTTCGAAGATGAAATGAAACATTCTCACAAATGGGCAAGTTCAGAAGATCATTTAAAAACTTACGATCATCCATATTGGAAAAAATACGAAACTCAGGCAGAAGGTGCTGGGCACGGAGGAATGGATTTCTTCTTAATGAATGATTTTATCGAATGTATTAAAGCAAACAAAGAATTCCCATTCGATGTATATGATTTAGCAACTTGGTATGCAGTAACACCATTAAGTGAAAAATCTATCGAAGGAAATGGTACTTCTCAAGAAATGCCAGACTTTACAAGAGGAAAATATAAAACAAGAAAACCAGTTTTTGGTACAGAAGATTATGGATTCTAAAACCTTATCATTAGTCATTTTAGCAGGTGGAATGGGAAGCCGCTACAAAGGACAAAAACAAATTGATCCAATTGGACCAAGTAAAGAAACGTTGATGGAATATTCAATTTTCGATGCTTTTTCTTGCGGAATAAAACATTTTGTATTCATTATTAATGAACAATTTAATGCAGAAACTAAAAAATATTTTCAAAATTTAATTGAAAAAAATGGAGGTAAAGTAGAATTTGTTCTTCAAACGACGTATACATCTGTTCCGAGAGGAATTTATGATACAATAGAAAAACGTGAAAAACCTTGGGGAACTGGACATGCGTTAATGATTACAAAAAATCATTTAAACAATCCATTTATTGTAATTAATGCAGATGATTTTTATGGTCGTAAAGCATTTGAAAAAGCAAGTGAATTGGTTCAAAACGAAAAAATCACTGCAAATACTTATGGTATGGTTGCGTACAAATTGGCCAATACGATTAGCGAAAATGGTTCTGTTTCTCGCGGAGTATGTACTGTAACTAACGGTCATTTGGAGAATGTTGTAGAACGTACAAATATCTATTCTAACGAAAATGGAGAAATTGTTTTCGAAGAAGATGATAACGTTTTACCATTAGATGGAGATACGGCTGTATCGATGAATTTCTTTGTTTTACATCCTTCTATTTTCAGAAAATTAGAAGATAAATTTGAGGAATTTCTTCACGAAAATGCTTCTCAATTGAAAGCAGAATTTTTCTTGCCGAAAGTTGTAAATGATATGATCAAAGAAGATCAATTGGAAGTGATTGTAGAAAAATCGGATGACAATTGGTTCGGAATGACTTATCCAGAAGATAGAGAAGTTGTAGTAAATTCTATTCACAATTTAATCAATGATCAAAAATATCCAAATTCTCTTTGGACATAAAATATAATGGAGAAAATATTAAAACATTATTTCGAAAATATAGATCAAGTTAGTATTAATCCAATCAGTTCTGGTTGGATTAATTCTACTTATGAAGTTGAGTATGAAGGAAAAAAATATATTTTACAAAAAATAAACACGCACGTTTTTCCTCAACCAGAAGTAATTTCGAACAATATTGACATCATTTCTCGCCATCTAAAAGCAAAGAATTATCAAAATTCGGTAATCGAAATTGTAAAAGATTTGCAAGGAAATTTATTAGCAAAAGAAGATAGAGAAACTTGGAGAATGACTTCTTTTATTCCAAATTCTATTTGTTTTGAGAAAGTGGAATCTGCGGAACAAGCGTATGAAGCGGCGAAAACAATTAGTGAATTTCATTCGTATTTGTTAGATGTTAATGTTGATGAAATTTATCCTTCGATTGTCGGGTTTTTAGATTATCATAAACGTGTAAATGATTTCAAAAATGCATTGAAAAATGCTTCAACAGAGCGTTTAGAAGAAACGAAAGAAGAAGTTGCTTATATTTTGGATAATCTGTATCAAGTTGAAAAGTATTTAGAAATAGATTTCCCAAAGCGTGTCGTTCATGCTGATGCTAAAATCAGTAATTTCTTATTTAATAATGATAATCATTCGCAAGCAATCGCTGTGATAGACTGGGATACAATAATGCCAGGGAATATTTTGTGCGATTTTGGAGATATGATTCGTACATACGCAAACCTGAAAGCTGAAGACGATCCTAATCCTGAAAAATTGTTTGAACCTGATTATTATAAAGCGGTTAAAAATGGGTTTTTAGAACATTTAAAATATGATTTACAACCAATAGAGATCGAAAATATGGATTTTGTTGCGTATATTGTGATTTATATTCAGGTGGTTAGATTTTTGGCAGATTATTTAGAAAACGATATTTATTATTCGATTTCTTATCCAAAACAAAATCTAAATCGTACGATTAATCAAATCAATTTATTAAAAGCATTAACAAAATTTCATGAAGAAAATTCGGTTCGAAAAATATAAACCTACAGATTTTAATAACTTTTTTAAACTTGTTCAGGACGACGAAGTGATGAAATATATCTCTGGAAAAGGTTTGAATGAAGAGCAAGCAAATCACAAATTTACATCAATCTTAGAAAAAGGTAGCGTTAACGAAAACCTTGGTTTTTTTAAGGTTTATGACGAAAACGACACACTTTTAGGTGATTGTAAATTGGTGTATAACAAACATATCGAAAATTCACTTGAAATAGGTTATTTATTGAAAAAAGAATTTTGGAGAAAAGGTTTTGGATCAATGATTTGCGAACATTTATTAGTAGAATCAAAAGAAAAATTTCCTGATTTGCAAGTAATGGCTGTCATCGATCCTGATAATGTTGCTTCAAGAAAGTTGTTAGAAAAGTTTAATTTTGAATCGTATTGGAAAGGTATCGAAAATGATTTGCCTACAGAAAAATTGCTTTTAAAAGAGAAATGATACGAGTAAAAGATGTCGCTTTGGCGATGGAAGAAATAGCGCCTTTGGCGTATGCAGAGGATTTTGACAATGTTGGATTGCTAGTTGGTGATTACAATGATGAGGTAACAGGGATCTTGGTAACATTGGACACAACACTAGAAGTTGTGGAAGAAGCGATTGAGAAAAATTGTAATTTGATTATGAGTTTTCATCCAATTATTTTTTCTGGTTTAAAGAAATTGAACGGAAAAAATTATGTTGAAAAAGCAGTGATGACAGCAATCAAAAATGGAATTAATATTTATGCAACGCATACAGCTTTAGATAATTCGAAAGTTGGTGTTAATTTCAAGATTTCTGAACAATTAGCTTTATTGAATACGAAAATTCTTATTCCAAAATTGCAAACTATCAAACAATTAATTACCTATGTACCAACAGAACATGCTGAGCAATTGAAATTTGCGTTGTATGAAGCGGGTGCAGGAAAAATTGGGAATTATGATTCGTGTGGTTTTGCGATAGAAGGCGAAGGAAATTATCGACCAACTGCTGGTGCAAATCCGTTTATTGGCGAAATAGGGAAATTGGAAGCAGTAAACGAAACGCGAATAGAGGTTATTGTTCCGCAACATTTGGAAGGTGATGTGATGAATGCTTTGTTCAAAAATCATCCGTACGAAGAAGTTGCTTATTCTGTTATTTCGTTGAATAATCAAAATAATTATATTGGAATTGGAATGATTGGAGAGTTGGAAAATGAAATGGAAGAACTCGATTTTTTCAATTATCTAAAAACTCAAATGAATACACCCGTTATTCGTCACTCGAAATTATTAAACAAAAAAATAAAGAAGGTTGCTGTACTTGGAGGTTCTGGCGCATTTGGAATAAAAAATGCAATTTCGGCTGGAGCGGACATTTATATCACGGCTGATTTGAAATATCACGATTTTTTTACAGCTGAAAATAAGCTTGTTTTGGCAGATATTGGACATTTTGAATCGGAACAGTTTACAAAAAACTTAATAACTTCGTATCTTAAAGAAAAATTTACTAATTTTGTGGTCTTTAATTCTGGAATTAATACCAATCCTGTTAATTATTGTTAACTATGTCTGAAACAAAAAATATCAAAGAACTAAGCGTAGAAGAAAAACTTCGCGCGTTATACGACTTGCAATTAATTGATTCACGTTTAGATGAAATCAGAAACACAAGAGGTGAATTACCTTTAGAAGTTGAAGATTTGAGCGACGATGTTGCACAATTAGAAACGAGAATCCAAAAAATAGTTGACGAAACTAAAGGTTTGGATGAAGAAATTAAATTGAAGAAAGAAGCAATCAAAAATGCTGAAGCTTTAATTAAAAAATACACGAAACAACAAGATAACGTACGAAACAATAGAGAATTTGATGCTTTAGCGAAAGAAGTAGAGTATCAAGGTTTGGAAATTGAGTTATCTGAGAAACGTATTCGTGAGTTTACAGTTAAAATTTCTCAAAAAAATGCACAAGTTGAAGAATTTAATGCAAAATTAAACTCAATGAAAGAGCATTTATCTCACAAACAAGCTGAGTTGGATACAATTGTAAAAGATACAGAAAAAGAAGAAAGTAATTTATTGAAATTATCTTCTGAATATTCTGCTAAAATCGAACAAAGATTATTAGACGCTTACAGCCGTATCAGAAATTCTGTGAAAAATGGTTTAGCTGTTGTTCCTGTACAACGTGGAGCTTCTGCGGGATCTTTCTTTACAATTCCACCACAAAGACAAATGGATATCGCTCAACGTAAAAAAATTATCGCTGACGAACATTCAGGACGTATCTTAGTTGATTTGGAATTAGCTTTAGAAGAGCAAGAAAAAATGGAAATCATTATCAAAGGATAATTTTCTTTGTTAAAAAATATTTTATTTAATATCAAAGTGTTACACGATTGTGTAACACTTTTTTTATGCTAAAACTAGTTGTTGTTATTTTTTAGCACGCTATTTGTAATACTGGCAATATAATTAGTTTGAAAATTTAGAAATTATGAAAAAAATTATATTTTTAGCAATGTTAGCTGTCTCGTCTATCTCATTAACATCTTGTGTGAATAATGATGATGGCTATTATGAACCTGAAATTGTTAATGTTGGACAAATCAATTATGATGGTGTATCATTTCCGCTTCGAAATGCAGTTGTTGCAGATATAAAAAAGGCTGATGGCGGATTTTATTATAGTGTAGAATTATCTACAAATCCAGTTCCTAAGAATGGTAAATTAAATGGAGCTTATTTGTATTTAGAAATTTTCCAAAGAGGTGATTTAAGTTTTAATGGATCTTACGTAACAGAAAATAATGATAGAGGATTGGATTATATCGAATATTATGAAGATCCTATAATGCAAAATTATGTGCCAGTTCTTAATTCTGGAACGTTTGCTTTGTTAGATACAGATTTTTCTTCTGGATCTATTAATCTAAAAAATTATTTTGACCCTTATAACAGAAGTTTATTATCTACAAACTTTGCATTGAGAGTTTCGAATGGTAAAACATTGACTGGTGATTTTGATGGATTATTTGATTTTATCCAATTATACAGCAAATCTGCTAAAGATGCTGTAAGTGCAAAATCTGCATCAACAGAAAGAGTAAAAACAGGAGTGAGAACACCTTCTGCAAGAAAATAAAATTTCAATTCATAGATACAAAAAACTCCGCTAAATATTTAGCGGAGTTTTTTATTGATATACTTTTTTGATTAAGCTTCTACTTCTTTATCACGATTCTTTGGAAAACGGCGATAACCTTTCAAATTAAATCTAAAATCTTTTTTCGTTGGACGAACAATAATACGTAATGATGAATCATTTGTAAAATAATTTTGAGCCCAATTAAAGAAAATAGCCAGTTTGTTGCGAACAGTCAAGATTAACATTAAGTGTAAGAACATCCATGTAAACCATGCCAAACGTCCAGAGAAAGAGAATTTAGGTAAGTCAACAACAGCTTTATGTTTTCCTATTGTAGCCATAGATCCTGGATCTTGATATTCAAATAAAGTTAATTTATCTTCTGATAAACCTTGTCCAATTTTATTGAAATTTTTGGCTAAATTCATAGCTTGATCCCCAGCAACACGTGCTAATTGAGGATGTCCATGAGGATATTTAGGTGTTTCCATACAAGAAATGTCACCAATAGCATATATGTTATCAGTTCCAATAATTTTACTTGTACGATCTACCTTAAAACGGTTACCTCTTTGTAACTCTTCTTGAGACACAGCTCCTTCAGGAATATTTCCTGTAACACCAGCAGACCAAATTAAATTTTTTGTTTTGATTGTGCGTCCGTCAGCTAAGGAAATAGTTTTTCCATCATAATCTGTAACTCGTCCTTCTGTCCAAATATGCACTCCCATATTTGTCAAATATTCGTGAGACTTTTTATGAGCTAAATCAGACATAGGTCCTAATAAATTAGGACTTCCTTCAATCAAATAAATATTCAATTTAGAGAAATCTAAATCTGGATAATCTTTTGGTAGAATGTGTTTTTTCATATGTGCAATTGCACCAGAAAGTTCTACTCCAGTTGGTCCACCACCAACAACAACAATGTTCAAAATTTCTTCTAATTCTTCTTCTGACTCAGCAGAATAAGCACTTTCAAAATTTGTTAACAATCTGTTTTTTAGCGTTAAAGCTTCGTTTGTGGATTTCATTGGGAATGATAATTCCTCAATTTGCTTATTACCAAAGAAATTTGTGGTACATCCCATGGCAATAACCAAATAATCGTAAGAAAAATCTCCGATTGTGGTTTCAACAATATTAGCTTCTTTTTTTATAGCTGTTACTTCAGCTAATCGTACGCTGACATTTTTACTTCCTTGAAATACTTTTCGTATAGGAAACGAAATATCACTAGCGTTTATTCCTGCTGTAGCAACTTGATAAAAAAGAGGTTGAAATTGATGATAGTTATAACGGTCAATAAGTGTAACAGAAAAGTGTGGGTTATTATTTAATTTACGGGCTAATTTAAGTCCGGCAAATCCAGCACCTAAAATGACAATCTTTTTCTTTTCCAAAATTCACTTTTTTGTAAAATTACGAACAAACTAAGAAACAATGAAAGATTTATTAAAAATTATTCTGAACCTTAGATATTTACTATGATATCGGATTGATTATTAGATTTTTTTAAATTTATGTTTTTTGTCAGTTTTAAATAAATTGTTAAAATTATTTGTGATTTCATGTATTTCTAAGCTTTTTTAATTTTGTTGAAAGATTAGAATTTAAACAATTTTTAAGCTGAATCGTTTTAAGAAATCAATCAAATTCACGAATTTTATTCCAAATTAATTAAGTCAAAAAAACAAGTAATGAGCAAATTATTTGAATCAATCAGTATAAATGAATCTATTTCATTAAAAAATAGAATTATTATGTCGCCAATGTGCCAATATTCTTCGGAAGATGGTTTTCCAAATGATTGGCATTTTCAACATTATGTTTCGCGTGCAGTTGGCAATGTTTCGGCGATTATACAAGAAGCTACCGCTGTTATTGCAGATGGTCGAATTTCGTATGGCGATTTAGGAATTTGGAAAGATGAACATATTGAAGTGTATCAAAAATTAACTTCCGAAATTAAAAAATACAATTGTGTTCCTGGGATTCAGTTAGCGCATGCAGGAAGAAAAGCAAGTACAGAAAAGCCTTGGTTGGGACACCATCAAATAAAATCTGACGAAAAAAATGGTTGGAAAACAGTTTCGAGTTCTAATTTACCTTTTAATGAATCGGATGAAATTCCACATCAATTAACAATTTCTGAAATTAAAGATGTTGTAAAAGAATGGGGAAAAGCAACTGAACGCGCGATAAAAGCTGGTTTTGAAATTTTAGAAATTCATGGTGCGCATGGATATTTGGTTCATCAATTTTTGTCGCCTTTAATCAATAATCGAACAGATGAATATGGTGGAAGTTTCGAGAATAGAATTCGTTTTGTGTTGGAAATTGTTGCTGAAATGCAAAAATATATTACAACTCAATCGCTTTGGGTTCGTTTGTCAGCTTCGGATTGGGCAGAAAATGGTTGGAATTTAGAAGAAACAATAGAATTGTGTAAGATTTTAAAACAAAATGGAGTAGAAGTGATTGATATTTCGTCTGGAGGAGGAGTGAGTCATCAAAAGATTGATGTCAAAAAAAATTATCAAGTTCCATTCGCAAATGAAATTAAAAACCAAGTCGAAATCATTACTGGAGCTGTTGGATTAATTTTTGAGCCAAAACAAGCCGAAGAAATTCTTCAAAATGAAGAAGCAGATTTAATCTTTTTAGGAAGAGAATTATTACGCGATCCATATTTTGCATTACGTGCTGCAAAAGAGTTAGAAGAAGATATAAAGTGGTTGCCACAATATGAAAGAGCAAAAAATAATCATTACGCATAAATTATGTTAGCATTAAAAAAAATCCATCATATTGCAATCATTTGTTCGGATTATCAAAAATCAAAACATTTTTACACAGAAATTTTAGGATTCGAAATTGTGCAAGAAGTTTACCGAAAAGAACGTGATTCTTATAAATTAGATTTAGCTTTGCAAAATTATTACTGCATCGAATTATTTTCTTTTCCTAATCCACCAAAACGTGTTTCTCGACCAGAAGCTTCTGGATTGAGACATATTGCTTTTGCTGTGGAAAATATAGAAAATGAAGTAGAAAAATTAACGCAGTTGAATGTGATGGTAGAGCCAATTCGTGTGGATGAATACACGCAAAAGAAGTTTACTTTTTTTGAAGATCCCGACGGTTTGCCGATAGAATTATACGAAGAATAGAAGAATAAATGGTAAAAAAGAGTTTACTTGCCTTAGCAATGGGAGGTTTAGCCATCGGAATGACGGAATTTTCGATGATGGGAGTTTTAGAAGATTTTGCAAAAGATTTGAATATTTCAATTCCAACAGCAGGGAATTTTATATCAATGTATGCAATGGGCGTAATGGTTGGAGCTCCAACATTGATCATGGCTACAAGTAAATATTCGCCTAAAAAAGTATTAATCTTTTTTATGTTATTGTTTACCATTTTTAACTCACTTTTTGTTATCGCACCAAGTTATAATACCTTATTAATTGCTCGTTTTATGTCTGGTTTACCTCATGGAGCATTCTTCGGTGTAGGATCTGTTGTGGCAGCACAATTAGCAACAAAAGGAAAAGAAGCGCAAGCTATTTCGATTATGTTTGCGGGATTAACGTTTGCGAATTTAGTCGGAGTTCCATTAGGGACGAAATTAGGACAAGTTTTTTCGTGGCGATTAACGTTTGGGATTATTGCAAGTTTAGGATTAATCACAATGTTAGCGATTTCGCTTTGGGTTCCAAATCTTAAAAATACAAACAAAGGAAGTTTAGTAGAGCAATTAAGTTTCTTCAAAAAATGGGAAGCTTGGGTATTAATTGTGATGATTTCTATCGGAACTTCAGGATTATTTGCGTGGATAAGTTACATTTCTCCATTAATGACAAATGTGGCAGATTTACCCAAAACAAAAGTTCCAATTATTATGACCTTGATTGGTCTAGGAATGTTTGTAGGTAATTTTATAGGTGGAAAATTGGCAGATACCATGTCGCCAAATAAAGCTGCAATTATCTCATTTGCTTCGATGGCGATTTGTTTAGTGATTGTTTATTTCACTTCTCACATACAAATAATGGCTTATATTATGTCGTTTATTACGGGATTAATTGCGTTTACAATTGGTTCGCCAATTCAAATGATGTTGATTAATAACGGAAAAGGATCCGAAACTTTAGCCGCAGCAGCTGGTCAAGCAAGTTTTAATATCGGAAATGCTTTAGGTGCATTTTTAGGAGGAATTCCGATTGCAATGGGGTTAGGATTTAATTCGCAATTGTGGGTTGGCTTTATTATGGCTTCGGTAGGATCAATAATTGCAGCAATCTTTTTACAATTAAAATCGAAAAGAGTTTAAAAATATTACTTCAATCATAATCAAAGGATGTTCTACGGAGCATCCTTTTTTAGTTTATATTTGTAACAAATTAAACTCAAATGAATCATTACAAAGCTCTTATTATAGATGATGAACACTTTGCTCAACAAGGGTTAAAGAAAATTATTCAACATGCTTTGCCAGATTTTTTTGTTTCCATTGATACTGCAAATTCTGTAAAAGAAGGCGTTGAAAAAATTAAGGAAAATCAACCAGATATCGTTTTTTTGGATATTCACATGCCAGAGGAATTTGGGTTTAAATTATTTGATTATTTCGATGATATTACGTTTGATGTCATTTTCACAACAGCTCATTCAGACTATATTTTAGAAGCTGTAAATCAATGGGGATGTTTGGGTTATTTGATGAAACCTATTTCAATTTCTGATCTTAAAGTATTATTGAATCGTTTTGTAGAGCGTCAAAATCAAACAAAAATAACGAAAGAGATTATTAATATTGCAGATGATTTTGAAGATGAAGTAGAAACTGATAATCTGAAAGACGTTTTCAAAAATGAGCATGGAATTATATTTATTCCATCTATAACAGAGGTTTTGGTACTGAAAATTGAAAATATTATTTACTGTAAAGCAGATGATAGTTATTGTACAATTTTTACTGAAAAAGAGGCGTACATGGTAACTAAAACGCTGAAAGAGGTAGAAAATTTAATTGATCAAACCAATTTTTTCCGTGTCAATAGATCGTATTTGGTTAATATTAATTTTGCTAAAAAATTTGATAAACGAAACAATTTATTGATTCTGAATTGTCATCCAAAAGATGGTGAATCAAATCTTCCTGTAACTTCTTTGGGGTATAAAATTTTATCGAATGTGGTTGCGTAACTTCATTTTTTTACTTGTTTTATTTCATTGCTCTCATCAACTTTCTGCGCAATATGTTCTGACAAAACAATACACGTACGAAAATGGCTTGCCTGCCAATGAGATTTTGAGTGTTTACAAAGATTCTCGTAAAATCTTGTGGGTTGGAACTCGTTTTGGCGTATTTGTGAAAGACATGGACAATTTCAAAATGATGAAACGCTTCGAGAAAGTACAATACAATAATGTTTGGACAATAATAGAAGATAAGCAATATAATGTTTGGTTCGGAAGTTACGGACAAGGGATATTGAAATTTACTGGTCAACGTTTTGAACAAATTAATACAGCGAAAGGATTAGTTTCGGATCGTGTTCGAAATTTATTTTATTTAGATGATTTAATATATGTTGCTGCGCAAGGTGGCGTTTCGATTATTGATACAAAATCAAAGAAAATTTATAATCCTTCTTTTGAAAAAAATAACAATATTGTGTTCGAAGCGGTATCTTTTTTCGAATATCAAAACAAGGTTTATGTTGCAACAATAGATCATGGTGTTTATGAAGTTCATCGCGATAAGTTGAAGTTGGTCAATCCTTTCAATCGAATTAATTATAGTTTTTTGAATAATAATGATTTGTATTTGTCATCTTCTAAAGGTCTTAATATCATTTCGATAAACGATTTTTTGAATAAAAAATTGAATTTTAAAACCTACGATTTTCCAGTTTTTAGAAATCACAACATTTCAGATAAACGTCATTCTCTTTTATTAGCTGGTTACGAAACGGGTGCAGGAAATGGAATGGTTGCCGAATTAAAGGACAATAAAATAACAGATCAAACAGAAAATTTTAAAATCACTTCGGATTATCCATATCGAGTTTTTAGTAGTAAAACGGATGATTTAATTTATGTTGGAAGTGCTGATAAAGGACTTTTTGAAGTTCATTTTAATCATTTTTTAGATTTTTCAACGATTGATAATAAAAGAGTCATTGAAATTCTAAAAGTTGCGAATACACAATATTTTTTAACACCAGAAGGACTTTATTTTCAAGAGAATAATGTATTCAATAAGCAGATAAAGAGAAATGCTTTTTATCAATATATGCTTCGAAATAAGTCAAAATTCAAAGATTTTTTAAGTCAATCAAATAAAGATTTTTATGAAATTGATTTTGATTTGAAAGAAAAAAATCTTCGTTTTTATAAAATGATTATTCGTCATAATTCGTTTATTATAGCAACTAATTTAGGACTTTTCGAGTTAGATTTTAATGGAGAATTCAAAGATTATTTACCTAATCGAACAAGTCAATTTACATATTTTAATAATCAATTTATTCAGACAAATCCTTTTGGAGGAATTTTGGTTTTTGATGATCTGAATAATCTAAAATATCACGCATATTCAGCTACGCAAGCGAATGTTCCGAAAGATGTTGTTTCGATTTGTCAAAATAAAAAAGCTGTATTTTTTGGTTCTTCTTTGGATGGATTATTCAAGTATGAAAATGGAAATTTTATTTCTTATTTGCAAAATAATCAGTTTAATGAATCTAAAATTAAAATGATAAAATGCGTTGGAGATAATCAGTTGTTGGTTGCAACAGAATTTGCGAAAGTCTATATTTTAGAGGTAAAAGGAGATGAATTAATCACAAAAAAAGTAATCAATATTCGTGAAATTGGCGGGGAAAATATCAGTTCAATTGACATTTTTGGGAACTCAATTCTGATTGGAACCAATCGTAATTTACTCGTTTTCAATAATGGTAAAACATATATGATTGGTAATGAACAAGGTTTTGTAAATAAGGATATACATTCGTCTATTTTTGACGGAAAAACGGCTACAATTGGTGTTGAAAATGGATATTATAAGTTAAATCTTGAGAATTTATTAAAGCAAAAAAATCAGTCGAAAGAGATTATAATTACAAGTTTTAAAATTAATGATCAATCTTTTGGAATAGATAAATTTATGTGGTTTGATTTGATTGATAAAGATTTGAATTTAAAGAATAATGAGAATAATATTACATTAAATTTTGCTGTGGTTGATGCTAATTTTGCTCAAAGTTATAAGTACAGATATCGTGTAAATCCTGATGAAAAGTGGAACGAGTATTTTTATAACCCATCTATTTATTTGCGGAATATACCATATGGTAAATATCGTGTTCAATTAGAAATAACGGATACAAGCAATGGACAAAAACAAATTATTGATTTGGTTTCGTTGAATGTTGACGAACCTTTTTACTTGAATATTTATTTTATTTTGTTGTCAGTCTTAACTTTAGGATTGATTATTTATCGTTATAATACAAATAAAATCAAGACGTTAAATAAATTTAATCAATTAAAAATTAGTCAATTAAATGAAAAAAATACTCAAGAAAATCAACGTTTGCAATTAGAGCGGCAATTAACCGAAACGAAGTTAACAGCTTTACAATCGCAAATGAATCCGCATTTTATTTTCAATGTGCTGAATTCTATTCAGTTTTATATTTTGGATAATGATATTGATAATGCGTTAAATTCGTTGGGACGTTTTTCTCACTTGATTCGTCAGATGTTAAATCTTTCAACAAAAGATGAAATTAGTTTGAAAGACGAAATTGATTTTTTGAAATTATATGTTGAAGTTGAGAATTTTAGATGGAAAAATAAAATAGAATTTGATGTTCAAATTGATAGTCAATTGGATATTTATCGCATCAAAATTCCTCCAATGTTGATTCAACCAATTATCGAAAATTCTTTTGTTCACGCATTTGATCAAAATCATTTACAACCGATTATCAAATTGATTATTCGTGTAAAAATTGATTATTTAGAAATAATCATTGAAGATAATGGAAAGGGAAATACAACACAAATTACGCAAAATAAAACTCACGATTCGAAAGCACTTAAGATAGTTAATGAGCGTTTACAATTGCTTAATCGTAATATTGAAGAAAATATTTTTATAAATTTTCATGAAAAAGGAACAAAAGTTCGAATGATTTTGAAAGTTGATTAAAATTTCACCTGAATAAATTCACAATTCACCTTGCTGAAACGTGAATTAACGAAATCTGAACTCTATTTTAATGATAGATATTATTCAGTATATATATTTGTTGTATCGATTTCAAACTAAGTATTAAACTTTGATGCTTTGTTTTCTAAACCTATGAAGACACCATAAAAGTATCTTAAAAGTTACATTTTTCGACGTGTGAGTCAAAAAATTTTACAACAAGAAGCTACTGCAAAGTAGCTTTTTTTTATCTTTATCCCCATGAAAAATGTACAATTAGGAAATACAGATTTAGAAATAAAACCAATTTTTTTCGGAGGAAATGTTTTTGGTTGGACATTGAATGAAGAAGAATCTTTTCGAATTTTAGATGGATTTTTGGACAGAGGATTTAATGCGATAGACACTGCAAATAACTATTCGTATTGGGTGGAAGGTAATGTTGGAACAGAGTCTGAACGAATTATCGGAAATTGGTTAAAATCGAGAGGAGTGAGAGATCAAATTGTTTTGGCAACGAAAGTTGGTGGACGAAATATGATTCAAGATAAGCCAAATACTACAAAAGCTCATATCTTAAAAGAAGTAGAAGAATCACTTATCCGTTTACAAACAGATTATATCGACTTGTATCAAACTCATTATGATGATGTAAATACACCTGTAGAAGAAACTTTATCCGTTTATAATCAATTGATAAAAGAAGGAAAAGTGAGATTTATAGGAGCTTCTAATTTTTCTTCGGAGCGATTGATTGAATCGTTGGATAAATCAGAACTTTATAATTTGCCGCAATACAAAACCTTGCAACCTGAATATAATTTGTATGATCGTCAGCATTTTGAAGAATTTTTGCAACCTGTTGCTGAGAAATATAATTTAGCTGTTATCCCTTATTACAGTTTAGCGAGTGGTTTTTTATCAGGTAAATATAAAACTGAAGAAGATTTACAACAAAGTTTGCGCGGTAATGGAATCAAAAAGTATTTGAATGAAAGAGGATTCAAAATTTTGGACGCTTTACAAACTATTTCTACACGATATAATATTTCTTATTCGGCAGTTGCATTGGCTTGGTTAATGGATCAGAAAACTGTTGTAGCTCCCATTGCGAGTGCAACTAAGGAACAACATCTTGATGCTTTTGTAGAAGGTGTAAATGTGCAATTATCTCATGATGATGTTAAACTTTTGACTGAAGCAAGCGAATATTAGAATGGAAAATTTACAAATGAAACCCAAATTAACTCCAATCATTTTATGGATAATGATTATTGGGAGCGGTTTGGTTGTGGCAAATAATTATTACAATCAGCCATTATTGTCATTAATCGCTAAAGATTTTAATGTTTCCGAAAGTAAAGTTTCTAATATTGCAATGTTAACACAAATTGGATACGCTTGTGGATTGTTGTTTATTATTCCTTTAGGAGATTTACTGAAACGAAAACGAATGATCTTAATCGATTTTGTTTTTATAATCGCAGCTCTTTTGGGAATGTATTTTGCACCATCTGTAAGCTGGCTTTTTCCATTAAGTTTTCTAATCGGTTTCACCTCAGTTATTCCGCAAGTTTTTGTGCCAATGGCGGCTGAATTAGCTGAACCTCAAAAAAAAGCGCAAGCTGTCGGGATGGTTATGAGTGGTTTGCTTGTTGGTATTCTACTTTCTCGTGTTTTTAGTGGCTTTATTGGTGAATATTTAGGATGGCGAGAAGTTTATATGATAGGCGCAATTTTAATGTTTGTTCTATGGATTTTTATCTATATATTTTTACCAGAAATACAACCAAATTTCAAAGGAACTTATGGTAATTTGATGAAATCGATTGTAGATTTAGTAAAAAATCAACCACAATTAAGATTAGCTTCTTTTCGTGGAGCTACAGGTTTTGCAGCATTTAGTGCATTTTGGACAACATTGGTTTTTCACTTAGAAGAAGCACCATTTTTTGTTGGAAGCGATATTGCTGGTGCTTTTGGATTAATTGGAGCAGTAGGAGCATTAGCTGCTGCATTAGTTGGTAGAGTTTCAAAAGTTCTGTCAACATCAAAAATTATCTTTTATTCCATCATTACTATGCTAATTTCTTGGGGATTTTTCTATGAATTTGGCTATACATATTGGGGATTAATTGTTGGTGTAATTTTGATCGATTTAGGTTTACAGGCAATGCATGTTTCTAATCAAACCATTATTTTTGGATTAGATGCCAAAGCAGGAAATCGAGTGAATACAGTTTACATGACAAGCTATTTTATTGGTGGATCTTTAGGAACATTTATTGCAGCAAATGCGTGGGATAAATTTCAATGGAATGGAGTGGTTGCTGTTGGCGTTTTTTTTACTTTAATCTGTTTGATTTCTCATATTTTATTCAATAAAAATAATAAGTGATGAAAGATTTTTCTTATGAAATAACATATAAAACAGCGAGAAGTAGCGGTGCAGGAGGGCAAAATGTAAACAAGGTTGAAACGATGGTTTTAGCAAAATGGAACGTTGAAGTTTCCCAATTTTTTTCTGATGAAGAAAAAGCATTAATCACAGAAAAGCTAAAAAATAAGATTAATTCAGAAGGATTTTTACAAATCAATTCGCAAGAATCTCGCTCTCAATTGGACAATAAAGAATCTGCAACAAAGAAAATGTTAGAATTAGTTGAAAAAGCATTGATTATTCCAAAGTTTAGAAAAAAGACTAAACCTACTAAAGCTTCTCAGCAAAAAAGACTGAATCAAAAGAAACAACAAGCTGAGAAAAAAGACTGTCGTAGGTTTAAATTTTAGAACAATTAAATTCGATCAACTAAAAAAATTAATAAACTACATTGTATTGCTATAATCATTACTATTTTAAAAATAAAAGACTTTTTTCTTATTTTATGACGATAAATCTGCATTGACATAAGAGAACCAATTGTTCCACCAATCAAAGTCACAAAACAAAGTGCTAATTCAGATACACGTCTTTTACCAATAATTGAGTTTTTTTATCTATTTTAAATAAAAAAAAAGAGAGGACGTTGATAAGGAGTAGAGTAAAAAATAAATATTTATCCATTCAGTGTGTGATTAAGTAGTAAAAATACTTATAATTAGGTAGATAAAAAATATTTTTCCTAGAAATCTATGTTGTTTATCTTTGTACTTCAAAATCATAAAAAATCTTCAAAAAATAAATTGTAAAATTCTATTTATAAAATAATTATGCAAGATTTAAAAGGGAAAAATGCTTTAGTCACAGGAGGTAGTAGAGGTTTAGGAAAAGCTGTTGCTTTGGCATTGGCTAAAGAAGGTGTTAATGTAGCTGTGACAGGACGAAATACAAAGACATTAGAAGAAACTGTAGAAGAGATCAAAAGTTTTGGAGTAAAAGCGGATTATTCGATTTTTAATGTAGCTGAAAAAGTTGAAGTGAAAATGCAACTTGAACGATTAATTGAGAGTTTTGGAGCGTTTGATATTTTGATTAATAATGCCGGTATTGCGGCTTTCGGAAGTTTTTTGGAAATGCCAGAAAATGATTGGGAAGAGATTGTGCGTACCAATTTATTTGGACCATATTATGTTTCTAAAGCTGTAATTCCTTCGATGGTAGAGTTAGGAAGTGGTGATATTATCAATGTATCTTCAACTGCAGGATTAAAAGGAAACGCAGTAACTTCTGCTTATTCAGCTTCAAAAGCGGGATTGATAAGTTTATCAGAATCATTAATGTTCGAATTAAGAAAGAAAAACATTCGTGTTACGACTTTAACTCCAAGTACAATTGCATCTGAGATGTCAAAAGATGTGTTGAAAATCACAGACGGAAATCCAGAAAAAGTGCTTCAGCCTGAAGATTTTGCTCAATTAATTGTCGATTTATTAAAATTAGATAAACGCGCAATGTTGGCATCAGCTTCTTTGTGGTCTACAAATCCTTAAAAATTGATTAATTAATCATATTTATAAAATCCAATTTCATTTAGAAATTGGATTTTTTTTGAAAAAATATTTTGCAGAATCATTTTTTATATTAACTTTGAATTGCAAAGTACTTTTAATATGAGCACAAATAATCCTGTAGAAAGTTTAAACGAAATCAAATCAATGATGCAACGCACATCAAAATTCACAAGTATTAGTGGATGGAGTGGTGTTTGGGTTGGAGTAGTGGGAATGATTTCTGCTTTTATCGCTTATGTTTTGATTCTACAAGATGCACTTCAAGTAAATTATAGAGGAACATTGACACCTATTTTAATGAATAATTTAGAAATTAAATTATTCATTTTAGGAATTGTAACTTTAATGGTTGCATGTATTGGAGGTTTCTTTTTTATGACCAGAAAATCGACAAAAGATGACGTTAAATTTATAAATCCAGTTACAAAACGAATATTGCGTAAATTTCTTTTTGTTTTAATCGTTGGAGGAATAGTAAGTTTGATTTTTATCAATAATTTTAGTTTTGCTTATGTAGCTCCAGCAACGCTTTTGTTTTACGGCTTAGCTTTGTATACGGTAGAACGTGACACAATTGTAGAAATAAAATATTTGGCAATGTGCGAAATATTTTTAGGGTTATTGGCTTTCTATTTTATTTTCAATGGTTTATTGTTTTGGTTTATCGGTTTCGGGCTTTTACATCTAATTTTTGGGATTTGGATGGTACGAAAATATGATTACAAAGCTTAAATTTGCAACATGGATTTTAATCTTAATAAATTAAACAAAGTCTTTGATAATCGTATTCGTGTGGGAATTATGAGTGCTTTGGTCATGAATGAAGAAATTTCTTTTAAGGATTTGAAAGACTTTTTAGATTTGACTGATGGTAACTTGGCTTCGCACTTAAAAAACCTAGAAGAAAACGATTATATTACTGTACACAAAGGATTTATAGGTCGAAAAACGAATACAACTTATTCGATAACAGCACTTGGAAAACAAGCTTTTCAGGAGCATTTGAACTATCTTGAAAAATTAATAAAGAATATAAAATAATTTTTTTTGCATTTAAACTTTGAAAAACAAAGTACTTTTTAAAATAAATAATAAAATTCAAACTTATGGAAAACAATGATTTAAAAAATGAATATCAACCTGAAAATCAATCAGTTTATTCACAAAACAAAACAATGATAAAAGGATTTTTGGTATGTCTTTTAGTTTTAGGACTTTTAATTCCGATTCCGTTCATATTAAATTTAATTGAAGAACGACAAGGAAACAAGGAAAAAGTAATTACCGAAATTTCAGATAAATGGAGTGGGAAACAGACGATTTATGGTCCTTTTATCGAGGTTACTTACATGGAAAATGTAAATGATGGACAAGGAAAAGTTGTGAAGCAACAAGTGAAAAAGTATATTTCTGCTAATGATTTAAATATAAATGGAACGATTGATACGCAGTTAAAAAGTCGTAGTATTTATGAAGCAGTAGTTTACAATTCGAAACTGAATATCAATTCGAAATTTAAGAATTATAGCGATATGCTTAATGAAGTGGAAGTAAGTGCAGAAAATGTAGTTTCGACTAAAATTGTTTTTGGAATCTCTGATTCTAAAGGATATGAGAACAAAGTAATTGTACAATCTAACAACAAAAATTATCCATTGAATATGGATAATATAACTTCTACAATTACTATTCAACCAGAAGTTAGAGTAGAAAATGGAGAATATTTGGAACAAGTGAGTACCACTAAAAAAGTGATGCCTGTGCAAATGATGTCTCAAAAAATAGATCCTTCTACATTCGATTTTAATCAAGTTTCAATCAATTTGGTGATGAAAGGTTCTCAAATGTTGAATATCATTCCATCTGCGATTAATACAAAAGTTGATTTGGCTACAAATTGGAAAGATTTGAAATATGATGGAAATTTTTTACCTAATTCTGATCCCGAAACGAAGAATGGAAAAACAAATGTAAAATGGTCTATTTATCAACAAAATCCTTTGCAAGGACAGATTTGGCAAGACGCTTCTAACTTTTCTGATTATAGTTTTGGCGTTAATTTCTTGCAGATGAACGATCATTATGACAAAACATATCGTTCGACAAAATATGCGATTCTGTTCATTGGATTAACATTTGTAGCATTTTTCTTTATCGAAAGCCGAAATAATTTCAACATTCACTTGGTACAATATGCGTTAGTTGGATTTGCAATCTGTGTCAATTTTGTGTTATTGTTATCGTTGTCAGAATATTTAGGATTTGATATTGCTTACTTTATTTCATCTGGTGCAACTATTTTATTGATTACATTTTTTGTCAATTCTTTCCTAAAATCATTTGGTTTCACATTCAAAATTACATTAATGTTAATTTTATTATACACATTTATTTACAGTGTTTTACAACTCAAAGAACACGCGTTATTAGTAGGAAGTATAGGATTATTTATCATTGTTGCAATCCTAATGTACTATTCAAAAAACATCGAATGGAACAAAACAAAATAACATTTGCACACTTATTTTTTGGGATTTTTGTCATCGGTCTTGTACTGATGGCAATTTCCTTTACGGATATTGTGATTAAAAATAATGATACAATTTTCAGCTTTTCTATTCTTATTTTAGAGCTTGTGATTTGCTTATTTGCAATGTCATTTTATTTGAAAATTGATAAGATTTCGGAGTTGTTTTTAGGAAAAATTTTCTCTAATTCTGGACAAATATTTGTTTGGACCAACATTACATGGCTTTGTATTCCAGTAGCTTTTGTTTTGGATGTAACAATTATTCGAGGATTTCATGATTTAAGTTTTTATTTGCCGCTTTTAGGTTATTTATTGTTTCTTTTAATTATAGTCGATTTTTTTGCAGCAATATTCTACACTAATTTTGATGATGAAGAAACGATAGGTTTTAATTATCTTAATTATTTTTCGATTTTTTTAGCGGTAGTTTTAATACTATTTTTTAGTTTGATTATAATACTTTTCGCTGTTTTTGAGTATCCTTCAATATCAATCTGTTTTATGATGTTTAATATTTACCTCATAAATATTATTACAAAAATTTTAAAATTAAAAGCTTAAAAATTTTTGTTATGAATGTTTACTTTGAAACTATGAAGATAGATATTCAATATTTTCAGCCAAAAGGAGAAGGTTATACACCAACGAATCGAATTATCACTTTAGATAAAATTTCAAATCAATTAAGATTTGATGATATCGATGATTAAAACATTCATAATATATAAAGTTTAAAATCTGATAAATATAAAAATTATTATTCAAATCTGTCAAATTTATAAATTAGCTGTGTGATTATCGAATAATTCTACTAAGTTTAAGGCTTGAAAATGCAATTGTAGTAATTTGCGAACCGTTTTTTAAAACAGATAGAATTATTAAATATATGAAAAGTAAAAAGTTAACCAATGTATTAACACTTGGATTTGCGTTGTTTGCGATGTTTTTTGGTGCAGGAAACCTTCTTTTACCTCCTTTGATAGGATTAGAAGTGGGTTCAAATTATTTCGTCGCGATGATAGCATTTGGGTTAACTGGTATTTTATTGCCATTTACTGGTATTTTATCTGTTGTTTTTTCGGGTGATAATTTTAATGATTTAGGGCATCGTGTGAACAAACATTTGGCGGCTATTTTAGGTACAATTATTATGATTTGTATCGGACCGTTAATTGCGATTCCTCGTACTGCCGCAACAACATTCGAAGTGGGATTAAAACCATTTTTTCCAACATTGGATCCGATGTGGGGATCGTTACTATTTTTTGCAGTAACACTTATTTTAGCGATTCGTCCCTCAAAAGTGGTAGACGTTATTGGAAATTATTTAACACCAGTATTATTGATTTTATTGACCTTATTAATAGTCATTGGAATTATATACCCAACCGCTGATTTCTTACCTTCAGACTTAACGATGATGCAATCTTTTTCGAAAGGTTTTATAGAAGGTTATCAAACATTAGACGTTTTGGCTTCTGTTATTTTTGCTGGAATTATTATTTCAGCAGCACGAGATAAAGGGTATACTGATACAAAAAGTAAATCTCAAATTGTAATTATATCAGGTTTATTGTCTACAACTTGTTTGTTATTTGTATATGGTGGATTGATTTATTTAGGTGCTACTTCTGGAATTACAAATCCAGAAATTTCTCGTGCAGAATTATTAATAGAAATCTCTCGAAATACATTAGGACAGTATGGGTTAATTGCAATTGCGTTATGTATGGCGTTTGCTTGTCTTACCACTTCAATCGCATTAACATCTGCGGTAGGTACATTTTTTGGACGTTTAACAAATGGAAAAGTAAGTTACACTGCTTTAGTGATTTTATGTACAGTAATATCGTTTGGTTTATCAATAAAAGGTGTAGACGAAATTATTAATTTTGCATATCCACCTTTGGCTTTCGTATATCCAATTACAATCACGTTAGTTATTTATATAGTGTTGTTTGGAAAAACAATTAAAAGCAAAACTCCTTATATTTTTGCATTAATAGCGTCTACAATCATCGCAATTTTAGGATTATTGAAATTATTAGGAAAGTTAGATGAATCGACTATAGAAAATCTGAATAAAATTCCATTTTTCGAATACGATTTAGGTTGGATTGCACCTTCGATTATCGGTTTTGTAATTGGTTTATTAGTTGATAGATTAAGAAAATAAAAAATCCTCGGAAAATTATTCCGAGGATTTTAACCAATCAAAACTACTATAAAAACACTAATTGAATAATGATAATGTCTATCTTTTATTCTTTTACAAATTTCTTAAAGTTTTGACTTTAAATCTATTATTCTTAAATGATTTCTTTTATGTCTAGATAGAATTAATTTATAACTATTTATTTATGATGGTTATAGAGAATTTCAATCACATGATTTAAGATAAGTTTATGAATTTTTCGTATTTTGAAAAATCAAAAAAATAATCCAAAAAAATGATCGAAAATTGTTCGCGTTGTAACGAAACAATGGAGTGTAAGGTAGATGGTATTTCGAATTGTGCTTGTACTACAATTGTTATAAAAGATGAAATAAAAGAGTTTTTGAAGAAAACGCATTACAAATGTTTGTGTAATTCTTGTATAGAAAAACTGAATTATTTTGTAGAATTAGATCAAGAATATCCACATCCAACAATGCCTTCGGAGTTTGTTCCTCATATACATTATTATATCGAAAATGGGTATTGGGTTTTTACAGAATTTTTCCATTATCAGAAAGGAAAATGTTGCCAAAATGGTTGCAGACATTGTGCTTATGGTTATAAGAAATAAAAAATGGTTCAACTTACATTGAACCACTAACCAACCTAAAAATACTATAAAAAAACTCTATTTGATTAAGGATATTCTTCTTCAGAAAATCAACTTCATTATCCTTAACAACTATGAATAAATTATTTATGGTACAAAGGTAGGTAGATTTCTTAATTTGATAAATAAATTTATATTTATTTTTTTATACTCAAATAGATAGAATTTATATTAATGTTAAGAAAATATTAAATTTACCTATTTATGAATATTTGCTAAAAAATCAATACTACATTTCCGAATGTTGTAATTCTAAGAAAAATATTGCATTATTTTTTTTGAAATTTTTTCAGCAGTTGTTTTATCTTCAGTTTCTTCCAAAGTTGTTACATAATCCTCTAAGAAACTTTTGATTTCTTGTTGATTAGAACCTTCAAAATTAGCTAAATAATCTTCGAAATCGATATTTCCTAAAACACGATCAAAGTAAGTTTTGGCTTCATCATATTTTTTCATGCTCACTAACAAAGGCGCAATGCTATGACTAATATAAAACTCGTTTACAGCAGCTTGTTCAGCATTTTCTTCTTTTTTGAAATGTGCAGAATTTAAGTAACTATTATAAGCTTCCACAGCTTTTTCATTTTCACCTAAAACCTCATAACAACGTGCTTTGAAGAATTTAATTTCGTAAAATTCGTCTTCATTCAGTTTATTGAAAAATGTAATACTTTCTTTGGGATTTGAATAAAATTTTCGGTATCCAATAATAAAATCTTCTACAAATTCTGTATCTGTTTGTTCAATAGCGAAATTCAATAAGTTTTGAGATTGTTCTTCTGTTAATTGTCCAATAAAAGCTTCCCAATAATTCACCAAAGTATTGAAATCATACGCCAAATCTTCCACAAAAATTTGTGCAGCAATTCGTAGAAATTTATCACCCAATTGATCGATTATTTCATGGTCTTCATCAGAAAAATCAGTTGAATTATACAATAGATTTTCGATAATTTCTGACGCCTTATCTTCTGAATAATCATTATTTAATTGTTTCAAAGCATTGCTAACATTGAATTCCATTTGTGTAAATTTTAAATTAAAAATCAACACAAAGGTAACTGATTTACTGCAAAAAAAACTTGATAATTTCAAAAGTTAATCGTCAATTCTAATGAGAATTTAATGAATAGTTTTTTTGAGAAAGTAGAATTTTAGTTATCTTGTGGTAGTTTTTATTAGTTTATTTAAAATAAACGTTTTATGTTACGAATCTATTCGATAGTACTAATTATATGTGGTTTTTGTTTTACAAAAGCTCAAAATTTGAATGTTGGCGCTCAGTTTCCGATTAATAAAATTGAAAATATCAATCAATCTTCAAACTTTAAAATTATTGTATTTACGCCAAGTTTATACAAAACGAATCCGTATGCGAGCATGATGACAACTTCGCTGAATTATTATTTTGTGAAGAATTTGGCATTTTCGTCTCAAAATCCACCAAAAATTGATGTGATTTATATTGTAAATGAAGATAATAAATGGAGTAAAGAACCGCAGCAAACGTTTGCTTTTAATGAAACGACTAATCAAAATAAGTTGGATGGAACGAAGGTAATTTATGATGAAGTTGGAAAAATTTACAATGCAATAGGGTTGAAACCTTTTAAGCAAAATTCAATTTCGAGTATAATTCCAACGTCAAATTCTAACAATGTTTTAGTAGAAAGTTCGATTCTTTTTCTAGTGGATCAAAACAATAAAATTTTGATGCGAGATAATGATTATCGTGCGCAAGGCGAACATCTGAAACCTTTGGAAAGATTGATTAAAAGAACGTCTAAAATCGATAACATAGAAGTAAATATCACAGAAAATAAAACCTTGAAGGTTGGTGATAAAGCACCAGATTTTATTTTGAATGGACCGAATTATAAGACTAATTCGACAGATAAATTTTTGAATGATAAATCGACTTTTAAAGTTTTAACGTTTTATCCTGCGGCGTTTAGTGGACAAATTTTGCCTGATTTTACGTCAATTGATACGAAAGCAGCAATGACTTGTGCTGCTCAAATTCAATTAATCGATCATAATCCATTGTTACAAAATGTAAAAAATTACGCAGTTTCTAGTTCTACAAATCCGTTGTTAGAATTATGGAAATCAGCTTTGCGAACAAATAATATTACGTATTTGAATGATGAGAATTATGCAATTTCGTTGATGTATAATTCTTATAATCGTTTAGGTTACAATAATAGAGCAACTTATGTGATTGATAAAAATGGAATTATTGTGTATGCAAATCCAGATTTGACGTTTGAAGATGAAGCAAAATTTCCAACTATTTTAGAAAAAATCATTCTGAATAGTAAATAAATTATGAATCAAATTGTGTAATATCTTCAAATTTAGCCTCAATCAAATTTCTTAAATCTTCGGGGTTTAGAATAATTTGTAAACCTCTTTTTCCTGCACTAATACAAATCTGATCTTGCAAAACAGCCAGTTCTTCTATGTAAGTAGGAAATTGCTTTTTCATTCCGATAGGTGAGCAACCACCACGAATATAACCTGTAACATTCAGCAAATCTTTCAAAGGAAGCATTTCGCAGTTTTTATTACCAGAAATTTTCGCAAATTTTTTCATATCAAGATGTGTGTTTGCAGGAATTACGGCAACTAAAAATGGTTCTATATTTCCTTTCAAAACCAAAGTTTTATAAATTCCTTCCGGATTTACGTTCAATGAATTTGCAACATGCAAAGCATCAATATGTTCTTCATCAACTTCATATTCGCGCAATTCGTACGAAATATTGTGTGTGTCTAAAATTCGTACTACATTTGTTTTAGCAGTTTTATTGCTCATTCTATAATAATTTACACAAAGTTATTACGAAAAACTTTTATAAAGGTTTTTCTATAGAATTATTGTCTAAGATAATTTTTTGAACGAAAATTTCTATTCTCAAAACTATTCTTACCTTTGCATTATAAATGAAGTTTTTGCAACACATATTACGTTTACCGTTTTTTAGCACTTATTATCGTACAATATTTGCTCGGGTAGACTATGTGTATACTTCGTATTAATTTTGTACGTCAAAAATTTAATCATAATCTACAAGCCCGAGCAGTTTTGCTCGGGCTTTTTTTATTTAAAAAAAATCATGGAAAATTTAAAAAGTTTAAAGGAAAATGTAGCTATTTTTTTACCAGAAAATGGATTGGAAGAAAAATTAAAATTAGCTGAAAAAGAAAATCGACCATTACGAATCAAATTAGGTTTTGATCCTACCGCACCAGATTTACATCTTGGTCACGCCGTTGTATTGAAGAAATTGAAAGAATTTCAAGATTTGGGACATCAAATAGTTATTTTGGTTGGGAGTTTTACAGCTCAGATTGGAGATCCAACAGGAAAAAATAAAAGTCGTCAACCGCTGAATGCAGAACAAGTTCAGAACAATGCGGAAACCTACATTAATCAATTGTCAAAAATTATTGATGTGAATAAGGCTGAAATTGTGTTTAATTCAGACTGGTTAGATCATTTACCTTTTTCGGATATTATTCAGTTGTTGTCAAAAGTTACGGTTGCACAACTGATGCATCGAAATGATTTTAATAAACGCTTCACCGAAAATACGCCGATTGCAATGCATGAGTTGGTTTACCCGATTTTACAAGCATACGATTCTGTTCAGATAAGTGCTGATATCGAAATGGGAGGAACGGATCAATTATTTAATTGTACAATGGGACGACAATTGCAAGAAACCAATGGAGAAGCTGCTCAGATTGTAATGTGTATGCCACTTTTGAGAGGAACCGATGGAAAAGAAAAGATGAGTAAATCGTTGAATAATATTATTGGTTTGACGGATGAACCAAATGAAATGTTTGGGAAAACAATGTCTATTCCAGATGATTTATTAGAAGAATATATTGCGTTAGCAACGGATTTTTCTATTGAAGAAAAAATGAATTTGAATGAGCGATTAAAAACAGATAATCCAATGTTAATTAAGAAATTAGTTGCAAAAAATATTATTATTCAATACCATTCTGTAAATGAAGCTGAACAAGCAGAAGAATTTTTTAACAATCAATTTCAGAAAAGAAATGATGAAAATAGAGTTTTCGAAGTTGTTAAAATTAGTTCTTTAAACTTTGAGAATGATAATATTACATTGTTAGATGTTTGTCATCAATTAAAGAAAGATTTATCGAGAAATGCAATCAGACGTTTGATAGAAAGCGGTGCAGTACAAATTAATGGAGAGAAAAAAATGGATGCTTTTGATGATTTTGAATTAAAAACCGAAACTAAAATTAAAATAGGAAAACGAGATTTCTTCGAGTTGAAGTAATAGTGAAAAGATGATTTACTATTTAGTAAATCATCTTTTTTATCTCCTATTTTCTTAATCTTGAAAAATTTGATCAAAATTTTTATATTTCTTTTTTAAGCGTTGTTTCGCTTTTTTGACTGAATCAGCCGAAATTCCTAAGATTTGCGAAATTTCTAAATTGTTCAAGCCTAATTTTAACAAATAAATAGTTCTCAAATTAGATTCGGTTAAAGATGGAAAATTTTGAGAAAGATATTTTACAAAATCGTTTTGTTCATGAGCAAAAATATTTTTGAAATTTCCCCAACTTTCGTCTGTCATTAAATGCGAATCTAAGAGATTAACTAATTCATTATATTGTTTTTCTTTGTTTATGGTACTTGAATTGGAAATAGAATTGATTTCATTTTTTAATGTAACTATTTGTTTATTCTTTTCAGACAAATAAGTTTTATAAGATTCTAAAGTTTGAGCAGTTTTATTTAATTTATTTTCAGATTTAAGTTTTTCATTTTGAATAGATAATATTTTATTATCGTATGTAGAATTTTGTATTTTTATTTTTCGACGATAAGAAATTATTACAAATAAAATGATAATGATTAATAGAAAAGAAATAAGAAATAATGCATTTTTTAGGATGGTTGTTTTCTCTTGTTCTGCTTTTTCTGCTTCAAATTTAAAGTTGAAATTATCTTGTTGAATTTTCCAATTAATTTCATTAATCACATTTTGGCCATCAGTTTTTTGCAACTCTAACTCCAATTCATCTAGTTTTCTTCGGCTAATTAACTCCTCATTGATATTATTGTTTTTTACAGCAATTTCTAATAAGATTTTATAAATGTCATATTCAAAACTGTTCAAATAAATTTTCTGAGAAGCATATTCTTTTGCTTCATTCAAAATTATTTTAGCATCATCAATTCGATTTAATTGCAAGTACAATTTTCCCAATTGAATATTAGCGTACATTAAATTTCGAGCGTTTTTTAATTTTTTAGAAATTTCAATATCTTTTTTCAAATTATCAATCGCTAAATCGTACTGTTTGTTGAGAATATTTATAGAGGCAATATCACCTAAAGCTTTTGCATATCGAATTTCGTCCTTATTTTGAATTGCATATTCTTTTGTTAATTCGAAGTAATTATTTGCTTTATTAATATTATTTTTATTCATAAAAACATGACCAATCGCATTCAGAATTGTTCCATATTCGTGGTCTTTTTTGTTGGTATATTTTAAAGCTAACAAAAGATATTTTTCACTTTTATCAAATTCTTTTACATTCATAAAGTAGAATGCATTCTTTTTGTAAACATCACTTTTAGAAAAAATATCCTCATCTTTTGTTAAGTCGAGAAGTTTTGATGCTTCCATAAAATATGGATAAGCATTTTGATATTGGCTAAAATTATAATAGTAATACCCATATTGTGTATTCACCCAAATTTGTAATTCTGGTGAGTTAACATTTTTTGAAACTTTTAATGCAGACTCAAATAACGAATTACTTTTTTTGTTTAATTTATCGTTGGTTTGTGCATAGAGATTAGCTAAATAAACTTGATAAATTGATTTTAGACTTTTTGATAAAAAAGAAGTTGATGAGATATCTAATTTCTTGAAATTATTTTGCAATTGAATAGTATCTGTCACATTTTTATTCTGTTCGATGATTTTTTCAATAAGAATACGTTCATCATTTTTACTAATAGAACTAAATGATGATAAAAATAAAAAAGGAAAGAGTAGGAGCGTAAAAAAAATAGAAACTTTCAATATATTATTTTTTCAAATATAGACCGAAAAAATTGTAAATCTTAACAAAAAATTGAATTATTTTTATGTTTTACTTCATTTTCAAAGTATTGATATTTAGATGAATATGAAATGTCCCCCCAGTTGTCCCCCCTCTAAATTGAGTATTTATTTTTTTTATTATCTATTTTTGAATTAAGTATCTCGAAAGATTACTAATCTATCATCAAACTATTAATTAAAAATTTTAGACTCTTCAACTACTTAAACCTATTTATAAATCCAATTACAAAATTATCTCCTCCATAATGTATGTTATGGGGGAATTTTTTTTGAATTTTTTTCTTTGTAATTTAGTTTAATATTTTAATTAGAAAAGAACGGATGAGAAAAATAAACTACTCAGTGTTGGATTTGGCTTATGTAAGAGAAGGAGATACATTAAATCAAACGTTCAAAAACACGTTAGATAACGCAAAATTTGTAGACGAAATAGGGTATAGCCGTTATTGGTTATCTGAACATCATAATATGCAGAATGTAGCGAGCGCGGCAACTTCTTTATTAATAGGCTATGTAGCAAATGGAACTTCAAGAATTAAAGTTGGTTCGGGAGGAATAATGCTACCTAATCATACTGCTTTATCAGTTGCAGAACAATTTGGGACTTTGGATGCGCTTTATCCAAATCGTATCGATTTAGGTTTAGGTCGTGCGCCAGGAACTGATCAATTAACAGCTTCTATTTTGCGTAGAGGAGATAATTTTATGAATTACGATTTCGAAGCTGAAATCAAAAATCTACAAAACTATTTTAGTTTAGATAATAAAGAAAGTAAAGTGCGTGCGATTCCTGGAGAAGGAGCAAATGTGCCGATTTATATTTTGGGATCAAGTACAGATTCGGCTTTTTTGGCGGCTAAATTAGGTTTACCTTATGCATTTGCGGGGCATTTTGCGCCACAACAATTTTATAATGCGGTAGAGATTTATCGTTCTCAATTTCAACCTTCAGAATTTTTGCAAGAACCTTATACGATTGCTTGTGTCAATGTAATTGCGGCGAATACAGACGAAGAAGCGCATTATTTATCGATGTCGATGTACCAAGGATTTTTGAATATTATTACCGATAAACGCCAACCAATTGTTCCACCCGAAAAAACACAATTAGAATTGGCTTCGCCTGAGCAAAAATATATGCTAAAAGGAATGACAGCTTTGTCTTTTATTGGAAGTAAAGGTGCTTTGGCGCAGAGTTTAGATGAATTTATTTTTGAATCTAAAATTGATGAAATTATGGTTTCTACGAATGTTTTTGATCAAAAAGCAAAACGAAAATCGTATCAAATTGTAAGTGAATTATTTCGTTAAATGAAATCAAAGAAATCAATCTCAAAGTTCAAGTATTATTCAATGTTTGTTGATCAATTCAAAGATCAATTGACGATTGTTTTGATGCTAAATCTTGTTTTATTTTTTATTGCAAACCATTGGAGTTATCTTGTTCCTGAAGAATTTTTGTTTGTAAGTCACAAAGATATTTTTGGCTTATTTAGAGAACAATTTGTGCTGAATGAATTTTTTGAGGTATTGGCTTATACTTTTTTGGGCGCTTTATTTATCCATTTCGGAACATATAAAATGAATAAAATCTGGATTTTTAGGCTTAATGCGTTGCTTTTAGTAATTGTTTCCACTTATTTTTGGACAATTCCTTTGCTGCAAAGTGCTGAGATTGTTTTACAAAAAGGTCATCCTTATTTTATTGCGGCGATTATTGGTCAAATTCTTTTGTATTTGATTGTCGGAAACGAATTTTTAGGTTCAATCAAAAATAAAAGAAAACAACCCAAAATCAATCATTCTTAGTTATATTTGCCAAAACTTAATTTTTACAAAAATCAAACTATGTACTCATTTGATAAATTTCACGAATTAATTGCCGAAACAATCGATAAAAATCCATTTTCTAAAAATCCAGAAGAATTATACGAACCGATGGATTATATTTTGAATATTGGTGGTAAAAGAATTCGTCCAATTTTGACTTTATTGGGAACTGATTTGTTTGATGGTGAAGTTGAAAAAGCGTTGAAACCTTCGTTAGCGATTGAGTTTTTTCATAATTTTTCGTTGATGCACGACGATATTATGGACAATGCTTCATTAAGAAGAAGTAAACCAACAGTTCACGAAAAATTTGGATTAAATACAGCGATTCTTTCTGGTGATGCGATGTTGGTAAAAGCATATCAATATTTAGAAGATTTAGAACCAGAATTATTTAAACGTTCGACAAGATTATTTTCTAAAACTGCTTTAGAAGTTTGTGAAGGACAGCAATTGGATGTGAATTATGAAACAAAATTGAATGTTTCATACGAAGATTACATCAAAATGATTTCTCTAAAAACGAGTGTTTTACTTGGTTGTGCTTTGAAATTAGGCGCAATGATTGGAAATGCTTCGGAGGAGGATTCAGATAAATTGTACCAATATGGTTTGAATTTAGGAATCGCGTATCAATTGAAAGATGATTATTTGGATGTTTTTGGTAGCCTTGAACATTTAGGTAAAAAACACGCTGGAGATATTTTCGAGAATAAGAAAACGATTCTTTACATTTCTGCTTTAGAAGCGGCAAACGAAGAAGAAAAAGAGGAATTATTATATTGGTATAGTTCAAATACAGATAATATCGATAAGGTATATGCGGTAGAAAAATTATTCAGAAAACTGAATGTTAACCGTAAACTTTCAACGTTAATTAGAGAATATACGAATAAAGCGCACAGCTATTTGGATCAAATTGATGTTCCAGAAGAACGTAAATCTTATTTGAGAGAATTAAGCGAAGTTTTAATTGATCGACAAGGATAAAAAATGCAATTTCGAACGTCTTTTCAAATTCAATCTTCTGATTTTAAACTCAATCATCAACACAAAATATTGACGATAGGTTCTTGTTTTTCAGATGAAATTGGAAAGCGTTTGACCGATTTAAAGTTTGATGGATTAATTAATCCATTTGGAGTGATTTTTAATTCACATTCCATTCAAAATTTAATAGAAAGAAGCATTCATAAAAAATATTTTACAATAACTGATGTACATCAAAACGGAGAAGAATTTTTCTGTTTCGATGTACATTCGTCGTTTAATGCGTTGACGAAAGAAGCTGTTTTAGAGGAATTAAATTCAACAATCAATCAGGTTCATGATTACATTCATTCTTGTGATGTGTTGATGATTACATTGGGAACATCGTGGATTTATGAATGGAAAACTTCAAATCAAGTTGTCGCGAATTGTCATAAAGTTGAGGCAAAACAATTTGAAAAAAGATTATTAACAACAGAAGATAATCTAAAATCGTTGGAATTGATTGTTTCAGATTTGAAGAAAATTAATCCAACTATTCGCATCATTACAACAGTTAGTCCTGTTCGTCATACAAAAGATGGAATGATCGAAAATAATGTAAGTAAAGCTAGACTGTTGGATGCTTTATATCAATTAAGTCTTCAAAATAATCAAGTTGAATATTTCCCGTCATATGAATTAGTTTTAGATGATTTGAGAGATTATCGTTTTTTCAAAGAAGATTTGATTCATCCATCGAAACAAGCCGTTGATTATATTTGGGAAAAGTTTTCAGAAACTTATTTCGAGCAATCAACGCAAACAATTATTCAAAAAATAAATAAAGTTATTTCAGCAATTAATCATCGCCCTTTTAATGAAGGATCAGACAATTATCAACAATTTTTAGTAAAAACGATTACATTGATGAATGAATTAGAAAAAGGAAATCAACTTGATTTTTCAGTTGAAAATGAACTTTTGAAATCAAAAATAAAACATGTTAATTGATACACATACACATCTATATTCGGAGCAATTTGAGAATGATATAGATGAAGTAATTGCGCGAGCAAAGCAAAATGGAGTAGAGCGATTTTATTTGCCAGCAATTGATAAAAGTTACACGGATAGAATGTTGGCGTTAGAAGCTGCTCACCAAGATTCGATGTTTGCGATGATGGGTTTGCATCCGTGTTCGGTTCATCCAGATACAATAGAAGACGAATTGGCTCATGTGCGCGAATGGATTGATAAACGACCATTTAAAGCAATTGGCGAAATCGGAATTGATTTGTATTGGGAAAAAGAATTTTTACAAACGCAACAAGATGCATTTAAAATGCAAATTGAATGGGCAAAAGAAAAGAATTTACCAATTATCATTCATTGTCGAGATGCTTTCAATGAAGTTTTTGAAGTGTTAGAAGAAGTGAAAGATGAAAAATTATTCGGAATTTTTCATTGTTTTTCAGGAACAAAAGAAGATGCACAACGCGCAATAGATTTCAATTTGAAATTAGGAATTGGTGGAGTTGTAACCTTTAAAAATGGTAAAATAGATCAATTTTTAGGTGATTTTGATATCAAACATATCGTTCTCGAAACAGATTCACCTTATTTAGCGCCAGTTCCGTTTCGTGGAAAACGAAATGAAAGTAGTTATTTGACACATGTTTGCGATAAGTTGGTTGATATTTACCATCAAACACCAGCTGAAATTGCAGCAATTACAACAAAAAATGCGTTTGACATTTTCGAACGTTAGGATAAATCAGAATAGAAAAATTATATTTGCAAAAGAAAACCTTTGACAAGATGAAATACAAAAGAATATTACTTAAATTGAGTGGTGAAGCATTAATGGGAGATTTACAATATGGTATTGATCCAAATATGCTGAAACAATATGCGCAACAAATTAGAGAAGTTGCTGAACTTGGTTGCGAAGTGGCAATCGTAATCGGAGGTGGTAATATTTTTAGAGGTGTACAAGGTGTTGCTTCTGGTATGGATCGTGTACAAGGAGATTATATGGGAATGTTGGCAACTGTGATTAACAGTATGGCATTGCAAGGAGCTTTGGAAGATGCTGGTGTTAATACACGTTTACAAACGGCTATTCGTATGGAGCAAATCGCAGAACCATTTATCAAAAGAAGAGCTACGCGTCATCTAGAAAAAGGTCGTGTCGTAATTTTTGGTGCAGGAACAGGAAATCCATATTTTACAACAGATACAGCAGCCGTTTTGAGAGCAATTGAAACGCAAGCTGATGTTATTTTGAAAGGAACTCGTGTTGATGGAATTTATACTGCAGATCCAGAAAAAGATCCAACAGCAGAGAAATTCGAAACAATTTCTTATCAAGAAGTTTACGATAAAAACTTAAAAGTAATGGATATGACAGCTTTTACTTTGAGTGAAGAAAATAATTTACCTATTATTGTATTTGATATGAATACAGATGGTAACTTGAAAAAATTAATTTTAGGAGATAACGTAGGTACTCTAGTAACAAATAAATAAATCCCGAAATGGAAGAATTAGATATTATTTTAGAAACGGCTAAGGAGCAAATGCAGGGAACTGTAAGTCACTTAGAGGTTGCATTCGACAAATTAAGAGCAGGTAAAGCTACTCCTGCAATGTTAAGTTCAGTTCGTGTTGATTACTACGGAAGTTTATCTCCGTTAACTCAAATTGCAAATGTAAATACACCAGATGCAATGACATTGAGCATTCAACCATACGAGAGAAATTTAATTCATGAAATTGAAAAAGCAATCATCAATGCTAATTTAGGTTTTGCACCTTCTAACAATGGAGATACAATTATTATCAGTATTCCTCCAGTAACAGAAGAACGTCGTAAAGAGTTGGTGAAAATGGCCAAATCGGATATGGAAACTGCTAAAATTTCTCTTCGTAATGCACGTCAAGATGCGAACAAAGCGTTAAAAGCTGTAAAAGAAGCTTCTGAAGACATGGTGAAAGATTACGAAACACGTGTTCAAGGATTAACAGACAAGTTTTCTAAGAAATTAGAAGAAGCTTTAACGAAAAAAGAAGCTGAAATCATGAAAGTTTAATCTTTCTTGAAAAAAAAATATTTTAAGGCAGCGTTTCGCTGCTTTTTTTATTTATTTGCATAATCAATTTCAAAAGATGAAGAACTATATATTCCTGCTAAATTTCTGTATTTCAATTGCCACATTTGCTCAAATTAAAGTGAGAGTATTCGATGCTCAAGACGAATTTCGTTTAACTGGTGCTAATGTTTACAGCGATACCAAACAATTTCTTGGTCAAACAGACGAATTAGGAGAATTGGATATCAATGATTCTGTTCATTTTATTGATATAATCAAAAACGGATATTTCTCAGAAAGTATTCAGACTGATGGTAAAAAGTTGGTGGAAATTATGATGAAACCTTCTTTCATTAGTTTGGATGAGGTTAGTTTTACGACAAATGATTCTGTTGGTCGTAATTTGATTATCAAAGCAATTCGCAATCAATCCAAAAATACAATCAGAAACGGAGGAAATATTTTCCTAAAATCATACACTAAATTTTGGAGTACAGTAAATAACGATTCGATTCCGTTTATCATTCAACCTCAAAATCACAAAGATTCTGTCAATAATCAATGGAAAAAATTGTTAGACAACAGTCATTTATTTTTGGGAGAACGTGCAATGGATCATAAAGTTTCGAAGCGTTTTGGACTAAAAAATATCGTGCAATCTTCTCGTATTTCTGGAATGCGTTCGCCTTTGTACGAATATTTGGCGATGCAACCAATTGCGTTCAATTTTGATCAAGATAAAATCAATTTTTTCTTCAAAGGAATTATTAATCCAGTAAGTCGAGAAGGTCTTTCGCATTACCGTTATGGTTTCAAAGAGGATATTTTTATTGATGGGCGAAAAACGGCTGTTATTAGCTTTTTCCCTTCAATCAAAACGGATAAAAGACAAATTAAAGGAACACTTTGGATTGATGATAGAACGTATGCTTTAATCAAAATTGAAGCAGAAAATACGATTTCAAATTATGTTGCAGAATTAGAAGCAGATTGGAAATTGAATAATGGTTCTTGGATTCCAAATCAACAAAAATATCGCATGGAAGCTGGTAATTTTAAGATTACAGAGAAATTATCCGATGATGATTTTATTGATAAAAAAGAAAAAATTTGGATTAATCTTGAAACAACTTTCAAGGATATTCAAAATCCAGCACATTTCAAACGCAACGAATTTTTAGGTTACGAAGACGAAATTTCTTTTCAAAATATGAACGAAAAGAAATGGGACAATGTGATGGAAGATTACCGCGATTCGTCATTATCAAACAAAGAGCGAAATACTTATACGACAATTGATAGTATTGGCGATAAATATAAGTTAGAACGTCAAATGAAATTGATGAGAATCATCAATTCTGGTGGGAAATTATCATTAGGAAAAGTTGATTTAGATTTAACAAAAATCTTAGCGTTTAATGATTACGAAGGTTTTAGACTTGGTGCCGCGTTTAATACAAATGAAAATTGGAGCGATAAATATTCGTTGAATGCGTATTCAGCTTATGGTTTCAAAGATGAAACATTCAAGTTTGGATTTGGTGGAGATTATTATGTAAATAAGCCTTATTCGGGTCGAATTTTTGCAAAATACTCGCAAGATGTTTCGGCTTCTGGGAAAACGCCAATTTTATTACAATCGAATTATACACGTCTAATTTCTGGAGCTTTTAGTAATATTTATAATCACGAATATTTTTCGTATAAACATTATTCTTTTGGATATGAGCAAGATATTTTCAAGAATGTAACCTTCAATATTTCGGCAAATTATGAAAAACAACAAGCAGAATTTGATTATTCTTTCCTGAATAATATAGGTTGGTACGATTTGTATAATACGCAATTAGCGATCCGTTTTGCACCAAAAGACAAGTTTATCCGCACGCCTTACGGAAAAGTGACGGTGAATAGCGGGAAATCTGTTTTCTATGCAATGTTGACGAAATATTGGGATATTTTCAATTCTGATTATGATCCACTTCGTTTCAATATTTCTTATTTTGATGTGTTCGATACGCGAGTTGGTAAAACAAATTTCAATGTAAATGCGGGTTGGGTTGAAGGAAAAATGCCGTTGATGAACTTGTTCGAAGGACAAGGAAACGCAAAACGTAATGATTTTGCAAACTTTGGAGTAGGAGGTTTAACAAATTTCGAAACAATGCGTCCTGGAGAATTTTATTCGGATCGATTTGTATCCTTTCAATTGAAACATATTTTTGCTGGCGTTAAAGTCGGAAACAAAATTATTTTCCCACAATTCGTTTACCGTGGAGTTTTAGGTGATATGAAAGATAAAACAGATCATCAAAATTTAGATTTCAAAACATTGAATCATTATTACCACGAAACAGGAGTTGAAGTAAATAATTTAATTTTCAAAACATTTGGATTGGGAGCATTTTACCGTTTAGGTGCTTATTCAGAAGAAAAATTCCAAGATAATTTCTATTTAAAATTAACTGTAAATTTGAATTTTTTGTAGGTATTTAGATTTTGTCATTCTGGACTCGTTTCAGAATCGTATATATTGATTTAAATTTATGAATAAAGAGTTTGAACTTAAAAAATATAGAGATTTAGTACTTGCGACTATAGATTATTATATTGTTCATCTTGCTTTTAATAATGAAATGAAAGATGAATATATTCGTCTAAAAACTCAAACAGAGGAGTATTATTCAAAAAGAAAATTAACTATTTTAAAAAACTGGTTTAAAGATTTAACGTCTGATTTTATCGAAGATAGAGATTTTGGTTTTAATGAATATTTGATAAAGACAACCAATTATGACATTGATATTTTTGAATCATATTTTAAAAGAATCGAAAAGATAATTGAGAAAGATCAAATTAAAACTGATAGTCAATTTTACGAATTAAAAAATTATGTAGATTATTTAATTCAAAATAATAATTCTGATAAAGTTCTTATTCAAAGAATAAATGAACTTCTTTTGCGTTTTGAATCTAAGAACTAGAATAATTTCACTTCAAAAAATAAACTAAAATCAAAAATCCTTTACATTTTCATTGAAATTGTAAAGGATTTTTAGGTTGGTTGAAAAATATTCGCAAAAATTATGCCTATAATTTTTATAACTTTAAATAATAACTAAATTTGTAAGGATAAATTAAAAAATTATGCAATCGTACGGAATTAAAGCCTTATTAGAAAAAGGCAAGGATTTGTTGCTACAGGAAGTAGTTGTAAATGGATGGGTAAGATCGTTCAGAAGTAATCGTTTCATCGCGTTGAATGACGGTTCTACAATTAATAATATTCAAGTAGTAGTAGATTTCGAAAATTTTGACGAATCAATTATAAAACAAATTTCTACAGCAGCTTCTTTACAAGTAAAAGGAGAAGTGGTAGAAAGTGAAGGAGCTGGTCAAGAGATTGAAATTGTTGCGAAAGAAATCAAAATTTTAGGAACTGCGCCATCTGATGATTTAAAAGGAACAATTTTACAACCAAAACAACACAGTTTAGAGATTTTGCGTGAGCAAGCACATTTACGTTTCAGAACAAATGTTTTTGCTGCAACTATGCGTGTTCGTAACGCGTTAATGTTCGGGATTCACAAGTATTTCAACGAAAATGGATTCGTTTACATCAACACGCCAATTATTACAGGATCTGATGCTGAAGGAGCAGGAGAGATGTTTCATATCACAAACTTGGATATGGAAAACTTACCTAAAAATGAAGAAGGTAAAGTAGATTATACACAAGATTTCTTTGGTAAATCGACTAACTTAACGGTTTCTGGACAGTTAGAAGGAGAAACAGCAGCAATGGGATTAGGGAAAATTTATACATTTGGACCTACTTTCCGTGCAGAAAACTCGAATACTTCTCGTCACTTAGCTGAATTCTGGATGATTGAGCCAGAAGTTGCGTTTTTCCGTTTAGATCAAAATATGGATTTGGCAGAAGATTTTATGAAATCTGTTATCACTTATGCAATGGAAACGTGTAAAGATGATTTGAAATTCTTAGCTGAACGTTTTGACAAAGAACAAAAACAAAAACCAGAAGCAGAGCGTTCTGAATTAGGTTTAATTGAGCGTTTAGAATATGTTTTAAATAACAAATTCATTCGTTTAACTTATACAGAAGCAATAGATATCTTAAAAGATTCTAAACCAAATAAAAAAGGTAAATTCAAATATCCAATCGAAGGTTGGGGAGCAGATTTACAATCAGAACACGAACGTTATTTAGTTGAGAAACATTTCAAAACGCCAGTTATTTTATTTGATTATCCTGCAGAAATCAAAGCATTTTACATGCGTATGAATGATGATGGAAAAACAGTTCGCGCAATGGACGTTTTATTCCCTGGAATCGGAGAAATTATCGGAGGTTCTGAACGTGAAGAGCGTTTAGAAGTTTTAGACGAAAAAATGGAAAAATTCGGAATTGATAAAGAAGAATTATGGTGGTACCGTGACACAAGACGTTTCGGTTCTGTGCCACATTCAGGTTTCGGTTTAGGTTTAGAGCGTTTGGTATTATTCGTTACAGGAATGGGTAACATTCGTGACGTAATTCCTTTCCCTAGAACACCGAATAACGCTGAATTTTAATCAAAATATTTTTACGGATTTATGCTTAAAAATTGTAACTTTAAGCTAAATCCGTTTTTTATATAAGCCAAAACCCAAAATATGTTAAAGCAGGAATTAAATTTAAAATTACAACAAAAACTATCGCCACAACAAATCCAATTAATGAAGTTGGTTCAACTTCCTACGGTTGCTTTTGAACAACGCGTAAAGGAAGAGTTGGAAGAAAACCCTGCTTTGGATGATCAATCTTCTGAATATGATGAAGATTACGGAGGAGAACAGGAAGAATGGGACAATCAGAGTGATGATTTTGGCGACGAGCAAGTGATTGACACAAGTGACATCAATATTGATGATTATTTGAGCGATGATGACATCCCAAATTATAAAACGTATACGAATAATTATAGTGATGATGACGAAGATAAATCTGTTCCTTACGCGCAAGGAGAGAGCTTTATCGAGTTTTTGACATCACAATTATATACGAATCGATTAACTTCGGAACAATTTCAAATTGCTGAATTTATCTTAGGAAATATTGACGATGATGGTTATATGCGTCGTGATATTAAATCGTTGGTTGACGATTTAGCATTCTCGCAAAATATTTACACTTCGCCAGAAGAGGTCGAAAATTTGTTGATTAATTATATTCAACGAATGGATCCAGTTGGTGTAGGTGCGCGTGATTTGCAAGAATGTTTATTGATTCAATTAGAAAATAAAAATCAAACAGAAGCAGTAGAGTTAGCAGAAAAATTAATTTCAGAATCGTTTGATGCATTTACGAAAAAGCATTATTCGAAATTGATGGCAAAATATGATGCGGATGATGATGAGTTGCGTGATGCAATTTCGGAGATTGAACGTTTGAATCCAAAACCAGGAAAATCATTTTCGAGTAGTAGTAAAATTGTAGAGCAAATAACGCCAGATTTTACGATTCATATCAACGATGGCGATTTAGAATTGTCGTTAAATGGACGTAATGTACCAGAATTGAAAATTTCGAGTGCGTTTGCAGAAATGTTAGATACATACAAAAAAACCGAAAATAAATCGAATCAACAGAAAGAAGCTGTGATGTTTGTCAAACAAAAGTTAGATTCTGCGAAATGGTTTATTGATGCGGTTCAGCAACGCCGTAACACGCTTTTATACACGATGGAAGCGATTATGAAATTTCAAAAAGAGTATTTCTTAACAGGAGATGAAACGAAAATTAAACCGATGATTTTAAAAGATATTTCAGACAGAATTGGAATGGATATTTCGACAGTTTCTCGTGTAGCGAATTCTAAATATGTCACAACGCCTTACGGAACATTTTTGATAAAAGATTTGTTCTCAGAATCGTTAACAAATGATGAAGGAGAAGAGGTTTCGACGCGCGAAATCAAACGAATTTTGCAAGATGTAATTGCAGATGAAGATAAGCGTAAACCTTTGACAGACGAAAAATTAACCGAAATTTTAAAAGAAAAAGGTTATCCAATTGCTCGTCGTACAATTGCAAAATATCGTGAACAGCTAAATATTCCGGTTGCAAGATTGAGAAAAGAAATCTAAAATTTTTAGAATATAATCAATAAAAAAAGAGCTTTTTATAAAGCTCTTTTTTTGTTTTTACCCCAAGTTGTCATCCATTCAAAATAATCTTCTTTGTATGAATTATCATTCAATTGCGTAATAATTTTTTGTTGTTTTTCTACATTCAAATCATCATCAATCACAGAAAAGTTCAAGAAAATATCTTTACCGATTAATTTAGAAAAGAAATTTTCATTCTTTAATTCTTCCAACACTTCGATGCATTTTTCGTTAATTTTATTTTGAAATTGATAAAACCAATCTTCGTCATCGTCGTGTTCATCAACTATTTGTTTGCACATTTGATTGATTTCTTGGAAAGAATTTTCAGCTCCTAAATAATCATATTTCCATTCAGAAGGCTCGTATTTGTAGTAACAAAAATCGTCTTCATCCGATACTTTTTCCAAATGTTCGATAGAATTTGCCGAAGGATGAATAGCTATTCTCGACTCATTATTGCACAAAGCAAAGGCATATAGGTCTAGTGAAGGATTTTCGTTATAAATTTCTAAAAAGGCTTGTTTGGTAGATTGAGCTAATTTATTTTTGAATTCATTGAAATCCATTCATTTATATTTTTTATTTGGCTGTTATTATTTTTCTTGAAATGTAGTAAAATTCTTTAAATATTAAATCATTGTTAATTTATTTTTTTAAGACAAATTCTGTTATTCTTCATTTTCCATGTAACTTTTCTGTAATTCGTACGTCATTATAGTAAACAAACCTAATATGTCTAAATTATATATTCCAATTCTATTATTTGCGTCGACCTCTATTTTTGCGCAACAACAATATAAAGGAAATTTACAATATACAAATCAAACGCCTGTTAGTCTAGCAGATGTGATTATTCTGAAAGATGATCAAATTATTGATGAAATTTCAACTGATGATAAAGGAAGTTTTACAGTTGACTTAGCCGAAGGAAATTATATGTTTCGAATAGAAGAAGCTGGTGTTTTGCTTCATACTCAAACGATTTTATGTGGAAAAAATCAGGATTTAGGCGTTATTATTCTTCCTAAAACTGAAAATATTACATTAAATGAAACGGTTGTAAAGAGTCAGAAAAAATTAATTGAAAAGAAAGTTGATCGACTTGTTTTTAACGCTGATTTAGCGGAGGGAGCAAAAGGCGGAGATGCATTAGATTTGCTAAAATTGGCGCCTCGTTTAAAGGTTGATAATGATGTAGTTTCGATAATTGGTAAAAGTAATTTGCGTGTGATGGTGGACGATCGTTTATTAGAAATGTCTGGTGATCAATTGACAAATTATTTAAAAACGCTTCGTGCAGATGATATTGAGAAAATTGAAGTAATTACAAATCCACCCGCAAAATATCAAGCAATAGGAAATAGTGGAATTCTCAATATTGTACTGAAATCAGGCAAAAAAGACTCGTGGAATGGAAGTTTGTCGTCATCATTGCAACATTATAACAAACCATATTGGAACAATAGTGCATCGTTTAATTACCGAAAAAATAAATGGACTTTAGTTTCGAATATTTTTGGTGGTTTTGGTGAATATGATGGAATTGGACAATCTGATATTTATTTTAGAAAGACAAATGAAGTTTGGACTGAAAGAGAAAAAAATAGTGGAAAAAATAGAAATATTGGCGGAAAATTAGGATTGGATTATAAAGTTTCAGATAAATTGACGACTGGTTTTACGGTTGATTTATATGCTGGAAATCGAAAAGGAACTGGTGGCACGAAAACAACGATAAATAGTTTGGATAAAAATGAATTGTTGAGTTATATTCTGAATGATCGAAATGGAAGCAAAGGAAACACGAAATACAATACGCTGAATTATCATGTGATTTATAAAATGGATACGATCGGAAAAAAACTGACATTTGATTTTGATTGGGTAAATTTTAATAATAACAATACAAGTGTAACTTCAAACCGATTTTTTAATTCAGAAGATGTTGAAAATAAAACAGAATATCAAGGAAATAAAAGTTTGTCCGACCAAAAAGCAAATAATTATAGTTTGAATATTGATATGGAACATCCCGTTAATACTTGGAAACTAAATTATGGTGGACGTTATAGTTGGACGAAAAATAATAGCGATAATTTATTTTACAACACATCTTCTGGGTCGCCTGTTTATGATGAAAAGTTGAGTAATGGTTTTTATTATGACGAAAATATTTTGGCTTTTTATGCGAGTATTGAAAAAGATATTTCAGAAAAATGGTCTGCAAAAGTTGGTTTGAGATACGAAAATACAGATGCAAAAGGTTTTTCTCCGCAAGAAAATCAACATGATACCTATAAATATGATGGATTATTTCCAACCGCTTATTTGATGTATAAACCTGCTGAAAATCATTCGTTAAGTATTAATGTTGGGCGTCGTATTGATCGACCTTTTATGGGACAATTGAATCCGTTTCGTACCATTTATTCTCCTTATTCTTTTGCCGAAGGAAATCCGAAATTAAAACCTTCTTATTCGTATAATTATGAGTTGGAATATGCATACAAAGATTTGGCAGTTACAACATTATATTACAGAAATTCTACGGATGAAATCAATCAAATTGTGGTTGTAAATCCAACAGAAAATACACAAAATTGGATTCCATATAATTATGCTGATTCGGAGAGTTTTGGAATTAGTGAAAATCTAAATTTCAAGCTTGTAAAATGGTGGAAAGTCAATGGAACGATTGATTTGTATTACAAGAAAACAAAAGGAATTATTCCTGAATACAATTATGTATTGGATGGATTTAATGGAGAATTTCGTTTGACAAATAATTTAGAATTGAATAAATCGAAAACATTATTGTTTAATCATACCACAAATTATACAACAAAAACAATTGATGCCATGTCAAGAAGTCGCGCGAATTGGAGTACAGCTTTTGGTTTGAGAGCGTTATTTTTGGATAAAAAATTCGAGGTTTCGTTTAATGTGAACAATGTATTTAAAGATAAAGCTTGGCAAGATCAAAGTTTTAGTAACGATACAAAATTTGTTTATACAGGACAATCTGCTCGCTATTATCGTATTGGAATTCGATACAATTTTGGAAAATCATTCACAATAGAACAATCAAAAAGTAGTTCTGAAAAAGGAAGATTATAATTTTAAAATACAAACCCCAATATTGATTAAAATATTGGGGTTTAGTTTTTTATTTGATATAAATGACTTTACTTCTTTTCCATTTTATAGAACAATAAAATAACGAAACTAATCGCAAACGAAACGCCCATTGCAAGTGCCGAAGCTTTCATTCCGCCAGAATATTCAATCAATAATCCATAAATAACTAAACCTAAAAATAAGGCAAATTTTTCGAAAACATCGTAAAAGCTAAAATAGGTTGTAGTATCTTCTGTTTCTGGTAATAATTTGGCGTATGTAGAACGTGATAAAGCTTGCAAACCTCCCATTACAAGACCAACCATTGCAGCCATTACGTAAAATTGAGTTTTTACATTAGGATCATTTTTATTAATCAAATAACCAATAATACATGTAATAATCCAGATAAAAATCCCGATTAATAAGGTTTTCTTATTTCCTATTTTTCCTGATAGAAAAGAGAATAACCATGCACCTAAAACAGCTTCAATTTGAATTAATAAAATGGTCATAATCAATTCTGAAGATTCCATTCCTATTTCTGAACTTCCAAACATTGCCGCCATCAAAAAGATAGTTTGCATTGCTAAACTGTAAAAGAAAAATCCAGCCAAAAAAACACGAATATTTTTGTATTGATTAAGATCTTTGAAGGTATGTTTTAAATTTCTAAAACTCGATTTGATGATATCTTTTGGAATTTCGCGATCATATTTGTGGTTTGGTAATTTACTTAATGCAATTTGTCCAAATCCTAACCACCAAATTCCTGTTAATAAGAAACTTATTCGAGTAAACATTGCTTGTTGTTCTTCTGGGGCGAATTGTATCATTGCCAAACAAATCGTCAATAAAATGACAGAACCAATATAACCAAACATATAACCTTGCGCCGAAACTTTGTCCATTTTTTCGTCTGAGACAATTTCTGGTAAATAGGCGTTGTAAAAAACTAAACTTCCCCAAAAACCTATGCTTGCAGTGATATTGAGTAATAAAGCTAACCAAACTAAATCGCTTGATGTAAAGAAAAACATTCCGATGCATGAGAAAGATCCTAAATAGCAAAAAAAGCGAAGAAATTTTATTTTATTTCCGATTAAATCTGCAATTGAAGATAAAACAGGAGACAAAACAATCACAAAAAAGAAAGCAATTGCCAATGAAAAATTGAATGCGGACTCTGGTAATAATCCTAAAAATTTAATTGGGTGATCGTTCGCATCATAGGTCATTAAAGTGTAATAAACCGGAAAAATAGCAGAGGCAATAACTAAAGAATGAACAGAATTTGCCCAGTCGTAAGAAATCCAAGCTCGTATTAGTTTGGGATTATCTTTTGTATTCATAAATTTTTTATAGTAATGTTGGTTAAACTTAAGAATAATTTATCAAAAATAATGTTTCGTAAAAATTAATTGTTCAATCTTCTATTCTTTCAGTTCAAATTTGGTCAGTTTATTGTCTTTGTAACAATAAAACTCATAACTATCTTCTCCAATTCTGAATACTTTTTCGAGATGGATTTTATCGTAATTAGGTAAAATTTCATTGTATTTCTTTAATAAATTTTTAGGTAATTCATTCGGTTGAATTGGACGTTCAATCTCAAATTCACCATCTAACGAATATTCCATCACAAAATCGCTGTTTCGCCATTTTAAAGTGGTTTCATTTTCGTCACCTTTACTTGTTGTTGTAAGTTGAACTTTATCTTCTTGAATGATTTTTTGGGAACTTGTATAAAAAAGTGTAATTCCAGAAATAACCATCGCTGCATAGCCAACTTTTCTGAAAATAAAATCGCTAAAATAAGGTAAAATATATTTGACCGTATAAGAAGAAATAATTGAGGCAATTGCAATCGTCAATCCAAGTAATAATGCGTTCTTTGAGTATAAAGCAAGAACAATATAAATGATTAATTTTATGATATGAAGTATAATTTCGTTGGCAGCTCGCGTTGCAATAATTTCTTCTTTTGTTAATCCATATTTTAAATAAAATCTATTGAATAATAAACCTATTGCTCCTGTTATTCCAGAAACGAATCCAGCTAAAAAACCAACAATGGCCAAAATATATTTTGGTGAAGGTTTTTCTTCATTGTCTTGTTGTTTTTTGTTTAGAAATAATTGTGGAACATTTGAAATCAATAATACAGCTACAATAATTTGTAAATAAATTGGGTTGATAAATTTGATTAAATAAGCGCCCATTAAAACTGCTGGAATCGAAAATGGCACGAACCAAAAGAAGATTTTCCAATGTACAGATTTTCTGAAAGCCGCTATTCGAGAGGCAGAACTTGTAAATGTTCCGATTGTTAACGAAAAAGGGACTAACGAAGTTGGAATAATAAGATTGAGGATTGGAATTAAGATTAAACTTGCGCCACCGCCACAAATTGCACTTATCCAAAATGCTAAAATAGCTCCAATAAATAGGAGAAAAATAGTAAAAATCATGACCAGAAATTTTATTCTGTTACAAAATTAGGACGATGATTTTAGAAATTAATGCTTAAAGACTTATCTTAAGTAAAACTTAAGAATAAGTAAATCTTAATTGAAAAAGATGATTTTTCGGATAAATTGTTTGCGAAATCTGTTGAAAATTATTTTTTAATAAGGCTTTAGACGAGGCGATATTTTCTTTTTTCACCCAAGCTTCAATCAGCATATATTTTCTCGATTTCAACTCTTTCGAAATCAGATTGATGATTCGTGTTGCGTAACCTCTGTTCCAAAATTGTTCATCAATCGAATAGCCAATAATCGCTTTGTCGTGAACAGGTTGAAACATCACAGTACCAATCAAGGTTTCAGAAGATTTTTCGATAACAGCAAAACGAAATTCATATCCAGAATTCTTTTTTTCTTTATCTCTTTCCAGCATTTTGTACGAATCTTCGATTGTTTTCATTGGAGCGGTTTCGCGGTATTTCATGGCTTTTGCATTCGAATAAATTTCGAAAAGTCGTGCTACATCAGTGTCCAAAAGTTCTCTGAAATAAATTAATTCGTCTTCCATATTTTGGTTTTAAGAATTTGCTTGACGTTCTAATTTTTCAATCAGTAATGCTTTTGCGTTTGTAAGTGCATAATCTTTAGCTTCTGCAAATGAAACGTTATATTTTCGTTTGAGTGATTGAATATCTTTTGGTAAATCGTTTAAAAGTTTATCATAATAAACATCTAACATTTCAGAAGTTGGCATTTTGAAATCAATTTTTAATTGAAATCTTCTCAACAATGCAACATCAATAATATGTGGATGATTTGTTGCGGCTATCAACAACGAATTTTGTGGCAAATAATCAATTAATTGAATTACTGTGTTCACTAAACGACGCATTTCGCCAACATCTTTGTCATCATTTCCACGCGCTTTTCCGATTTGGTCAAACTCATCCAAAAATAGAATTGCTTTTTCACGAGCAGCTTTATCAAAAAGCATTCGAATATTTTGCGAAGTTTCACCAATTCTTGATGAAACAATATTACTTAAATTCAAAATCAATATTGGTTTTCCGATTTCATTTGCAATTGCTTTTGCAGTTGTTGTTTTTCCACAACCTGAAAATCCATGCAACAAAATTTTATTATTGACAGGTAAATTATATTTACTCAATTCCTCTATATATCTATGTTCTTTGATAAGTTGTTTTACTTGAGCAAGATTTTGATCATCTAAAAAAACATCATTCAAAGAAATTTCTTCCTTATCGTCAACAATTAAATCGTAAATATTCATATCAATTTTACTTCAAGACTCAAAAATAAACTATTTTAATCCGAAAGCCGATTTTTAGCACAAAAAAAGCTTCAGATTTCTGAAGCTAAAATTTTAAACCGTCATATGAGAACTGATTGCAATTCTATTCCAAGCATTAATCGTGGTAATTGCAATAATGATAATCGCAATATAATTTTCAGAAAAAAGTGTTAATGCTTTTTGATAAGTTTCTTCTGATAAACCATGTTGACTAATATTTGTAATTTCTTCTGTCATCTCCAATATCACACGCTCTTCTTCTGTAAAAAGTGTCGTTTCTCGCCACGCATTCAACAAAAAAATACGTTGATTTGTTTCGCCTAATTTCATCGCGTCTTTGGTGTGCATATTAATACAAAAAGCACAACCATTGATTTGTGAAGCTTTGATTTTAATAAGTTCTAAATGTAATTTATCTAATTCAGAATTTGCTAAATAATTCTCTAGACCATACATTGCTTCGTAAGCTTTTGGTTCTAATTTTTGAATGTTTAATCGTGATTTCATTTCTTAATTTTTTACAAAGTTCGTTGATTATTTATTCAATAAAATTAAACTGGTTTAAGAAAACTCTTTCTTTCGGATTTCGCTTAAATATTCGGGTGTGAAACCTAAATAAGAAGCTAATAAATATTGCGGAACACGTTGTAAAAACTCAGGAAAATTTTTCTTGAAGTGAAGATAAAACTCCTCTTTCGAAAACTCTTTCAAATATTTGGAACGCATTTGAGCAGCAGCATTTGCTTTTTGATAAATTTGTTTGAAATACGAATTGAAAATAGGATGTTTTTCGCATAAAATTTCTTCGTTCGTTTTACTCATTTTCATAATAATTGCATTTTCTACAGCTTGAATATAAAACTCAGAACTTTGTTGATTAATGTAAGAAAACAAATCTGTCAACCACCAATTTTCGATAGCAAAATCAATGGTTTGTTCTACACCTTTTTCATTGATGAAAAATAATCGAATACATCCAGAAATAATAAAATAATTGTACGTACAAACTGTTCCAGCTTTATGAATCATTTCTTTTTTCTTCACCGAAAATTTCTCAAAATATTGGACTGAATCGTGAAATTCTTCTTCAGAAATTGAAGTGAAAATTTGAATATGTTTCTTTAACTGACCGAAAGAATTTTCCATTTTATAAGCTTAATATATTTCTCTTTAAAATTAATGATTAGTTTCCGAAAGGACTTAATTTAGTTTAAAATTAATCAGGTTTATAGTCAGAATTTGGAGTGCAATTTACTTGAAATGAATCGTCGAAAGAACATAAAAATAATCTATAAAGATTTGACATTTTTTTTTACTTTTACGAACCAAAAAATAACAATAATATGGCTTCAGGAATATTTGCAATTTTAGATGATATTGCAGCATTGATGGATGATGTAGCGGTTACAAGTAAAGTAGCAGCGAGTAAAACAGCAGGGATTTTAGGAGATGATTTGGCTGTAAATGCTGAGAAAGCAACGGGATTTTTATCTTCGCGCGAAATACCAGTTTTATGGGCAATAACAAAAGGCTCTTTTATCAATAAATTGATCATTGTTCCAATTGTTTTGACACTAAATCATTATATGCCAGAAGTGATAAAATATGTTTTGATTTTGGGAGGTTTTTATTTAGCTTTTGAAGGTGTAGAGAAAATAATCGAGTTTATTTTTCACCGTCCAAAAAAAGGTTCAGAAGTTATTCATGAAGATAAAGTAGAAGATAAGAAGCATGTTTCGGAAAAATCAAAAGTGAAATCTGCGATTATTACGGACTTTATCCTTTCGATAGAAATTGTGATTATTGCATTGAGTACAGTTTTGGAACAACCAATGTTGACACAAGTTTTTACAGTTTCGTTTATTGCAATTTTAGCAACCATTGGTGTTTACGGGATTGTAACCTTAATTGTTCGTATGGATGATGCAGGTTTTAAACTGATAAAAGCATCACACGACAAAGGAGCTGTTTCTAAATTAGGACATTTTTTGGTTGATGCATTACCATATGTGATCAAAATTTTAGGATTTGTAGGGACTGTTGCGCTTTTATTGGTTTCAGGCGGGATATTTGTTCATAACATCGATTATATTCATCATCATTTACCTACAGCAATTCCAATGATGATTAGCGAAGCTTTGATTGCTTTGATTGCAGGATTATTGGTTGTGGTACTTGTCACAATAGTTAAGAAAATAATAGGTTTAGCTAAAGGTTAGGAGATAGAATAGATTTCGAAAAGAATTGTTAACTATTTCGTATCTTTGAATAAAGATTTACAAATGGCAGATTATATCAGAATTCATCCAGAAAATCCACAAGAAAAAGCGATTGATCAAGTGGTTAAGATTTTACAAAATGGAGGTTTAATTATTTATCCTTCCGATACTGTGTATGGATTAGGATGTGATATTACGAATATTAAAGCAATGGAGAAACTTGCTCGATTGAAAGGTGTTAAACTTGAAAAATCTCATTTTTCTATTGTTTGTAATGATTTAAGCCATTTGTCACAATATACTTTACCAATTGATAACAGTACGTTCAAAATTTTGAAACGCGCTTTACCAGGTCCTTTTACATTTGTCATGAATGCATCGCGCAATTTACCTGTTGCTTACAAAGGTAAAAAAACGGTTGGTATTCGTGTTCCAGATCATGCTGTTCCGCAAATGATTGTCGAAAAATTAGGAAATCCTATTGCTTCAACTTCTATTTATGATGAAGATGAAATTGTAGAATATACAACAGATCCTGAATTGATTTTTGAAAAATGGGAGAAGCTTGTAGATGCTGTCATTGATAGTGGTTATGGAGATAATATTGCGTCTACTGTTGTTGATATAACGGATGGAGTAGAGGTTTTACGTGAAGGTAAGGGTGATATTGAAGATTATTTATAGGATTCAACATTAATTATATAAAACCAAAAAAGGATTTCAATTGAAATCCTTTTTCTATACTAACTAATTGATAAAATTATTTATCAATCGAACCCATTACGCGTTGCATAAAAGTATTGGCAGCAGTACGCTCGTCCAATCCTTCTTCTTCCATCATTTGCTTCATTTCCATAGCTCCACAAATGTTAGAAATCATTTCTCCAATTACTTCTTGTTCTGGCTCCTTTACAGCTGGAGAATCAGCATAAACTTCCAAAACTTCTAAAGCTGTTTCCATTGCTTCAATAGAAACGTTTTTTGCTAAATTCTTAAATACCGGCAACTTCATTGATCAATTCTTTTACAGCATCAATTTTAGACGCAGTTACTTGTCCTACATTTTCTCCTCCTTTGAAAACCGCGAAAGTTGGTAAATTTGGAACTTCAGCTAATTTTCTTGATTCTACTAATTTTTCAGCATCAACATATAAAAACTCAGCTTGACCTTCATATTCAGCCGCTAATTTTTTGAATTTTGGTTTTACTAAACGGCAGTTTCCACACCATCCAGCACCATATTGTACAATTACTATATTGTTATCAGCAACTACTTGTGCTAAGTTATCTTGTTCTAATTCTGCAAACATTTTATTAATTTTTATAAGTTAAAAATTGGGTATAAAAAAGGCTGTCTAAGTGTTGAGCTTAGTGATTTTTATTGAAAATGAATTCGTTAAAATCTCCTGTCAAATTTTTTAGACAGCCTCTTCGTGAATTTTGAAAATCAAAAGATTTTCAAGTTATTTTTAGTGAGAAGCTAAGTAAGAAGCTACACCATCTTTAGTAGCGTTCATAGCATCTTTTCCTTCTTCCCAGTTTGCTGGACAAACTTCACCATATTTCTCAACGTGTAAAATTGCATCTAATAAACGTACATACTCATCGATGTTACGTCCTAATGGTAAATCGTTGATTGTTTCGTGACGAACAACACCATTTTTGTCGATGATGAAAGTACCACGGTAAGCAACTGGAGCTCCTTCAAATTTTAAAGAATCATTTTCTTCATTGTAAACATACTCACCAGCTAAAACTCCGTAATCCATAGCGATAGTTTTTGCTAAGTCAGCAACGATTGGGTAAGTAACACCTTCGATACCTCCGTTATCTTTTGCAGTGTTTAACCACGCTAAGTGAGTTTCTTCTGAATCACAAGAAGCAGCGATTACAACAGCATCTCTTTTTTCGAATTCAGCTAATTTAGCTTGGAATGCGTGTAATTCTGTTGGACAAACAAATGTAAAATCTTTTGGGTAGAAGAATAAAACGATGTTTTTCTCTCCGATTGGCATTGAAAAGTTTTCTACGATTTCGTCTCCATCAATTACTGCTGGCGCTGTGAATAAAGGCGCTTTTTTTCCTACTAATGACATAATTTTAATTTTTTATATTTTGTTTTTTACTTCTCGATGTGATAAAACTTGTAATAGTTTTTATCTCTTTTACTGATACAAATTTAGACTGATATTTTAAACTGTCCATATATTTTCAATTTCAAATATAGATTATACTATAAATTATATTTATGATATATGATTAATAATAATTATTGAGTTAATATTCTATTGAAATTCAATACAACAGCCTTTTTATCTTATTTATACGCTAATTTACGAAGATTATTTACCCTAAAGAATGATATTCATTATGTTGATGATTATTTAAAATGAATTAAATTTTATTTAAAAACGACTGTGATAATTATGATTTAATGATAAGTTCACAAGGCATAGAGAAAGATTAAGATATTAAAACGAAAAAGGTTAGTGAATTCACTAACCTTTTTCGTTTTATATTTTTTTAATTTTTCTTTCGATATAGGTATTAAAATTTTTTCCATCCATTGAAATTTCAAAAGCTGTGTTAACTTCATTATTTTCGAGTAGCGAGTAAATCAATCTAAATATGGGTTGATTGGGTTTTGTTTCACTCAGAAATGTAATCTTTTTTTCGGGATAAGTAATCGAATAATTGATAACATGACCTTCGTTATCAAAATAAATAGCTTTCGATAAATTTTTATTTTCATCTAAATAAACAACCAGTAAATCATCATATACTGTCATTTTTTTAGAATCTCGTGAAGGATATTCAGAATGACTTTTTCGGACAATAATATTGTTATTTAATTGATGACCAAAAGAAAAAGTTCCTTTTCCTTCGCCAGGTTTTCCAATACCAATTCCTCCCCAATTTCCAATTAACCAACCCCAGTTATTATTCGTTTGTGCGAATGCACAATTAGTAATATTTAGAAATAAAGTTTGGGTAATTAATCTTTTATAAATAATTTATATATCGTGTGTTATTTGTATTGCATAAAACAAACTTCGATTATTTCATCTTCATAATTACAGTTGCTAATTTCAACCGGAATATTATTAACACCAGATTTAACAGTTTATATAGCTGAATTTTTTGTGTAAATTTTTGAAGAATTCTTAAACTTAAATTAAAAAATACCTTTTTCATTCATCATTCCTCGATTGTTGATAGTAACTATATATTTACAATCACTCAATGTGTTATTTCAATTTGTTACATCTATTATAAAAGAACAAGAATAGTGTTTAATGTCATCATCTTGCCACAAACAAGATTGAAAACTTTTTAATTAAACGAAAAAACTAAATTTTATATACCTCATTAACATTGATTTGAGTTGTAAATAAACCGTAATTTACAAAAACAATTTCTTTTTTTATCTTATCAATTGTTCCAACACTAGACGAACCATGAATTTTGACACGATCACCAACTTTCAACGCATCAATTTTTTTCTGAGTAGCTGCTTTTTCTTTCTTTTCGATGACTTCTTTTTGTTGAGAAATTGTTTCTGAATTTTCTTTTAACTCGCGTTTAACTTCTTTCTCTACAATCTTTTCAATTTTCTTTAATCGTTGAACTTCTTTCGTTTTTTTCGAGTTTTCCATTTCAATTAATTTCAAGAAATTCGAAATCATTTGCTTTTTATTTTTCGTTTTCAAGTAAGAATCCGCCATGTCTGAAATACGTTCTCCAAGTTTCAAACGTTTTTGCTCGCGATCATATAATTGCTGAAAATCATATAGTTTTTGCTGAATTTTTTCATTCGTTTGCTCTAATTTTTCGTTGTGCTCAAGATTTGTTTCGCGCAACTCTTCAACATGATCTTTTGTTTTCTGAATTTCAAATTTTTCTTGTTGAAGTTTTAAAATAGTTTTATCCAAACTCACTTTTTCACGTTCAACTTTTTTCTTCGCACGATTAATCAAACGAAACGGAATTTTATTTTTCTCAGCAACCTCAAATGTAAATGAACTTCCGGCTTGTCCAATTTCCAAACGATAAAGTGGTTCCAATGTTTTTTTATCAAACAACATACAAGCATTTATCGCTTCTGGCAAACTTTCTGCGCTCAATTTGATATTTGTATAATGCGTCGTAAAAACACCGAAAGAATTACGTTCATAAAATTCTTCAAAGAAAACTTCGGCCAAAGCTCCACCCAATTCTGGATCAGAACCTGTCCCAAATTCATCAACTAACAATAATGTTTTATCGTCTGCATTCTTCAAGAAATAGGACATTTGTTTTAGACGATAACTGTATGTTGATAAATGATTTTCAATGGATTGATTATCTCCAATATCTGTGAAAATTTGATTAAAAAATCCAAATTGACTTTGATCTTTTACAGGAACTAAAACACCACTCTGAATCATAATTTGAAGTAAACCAATTGTTTTTAACGTAATTGATTTTCCTCCAGCATTTGGACCAGAAATAATGATAATTCGACAATCTTCGTTAATTTCTAAACTCTGCGGAATCGTTTTTTGAGCTTTTCTTTTATTGTTTAAAAATAAAACAGGATGATAAGCATCGACTAATTTGATAATTCGATTCTCAGAAAGTTGAGGTAAAATTCCATTAATCAAAAAAGCATAATTTGCTTTCGCTTGTGTAAAATCGATGTATTCTAAAAACGTTTGATATTCTTCAAGATTTGGTTTGTATTCTGCAATTTGAGCAGTTAAATCTAATAAAATCTGAATAACCAAATGTTTTTCTTCTTCTTTTAATTCTTCCCATTCACGACGAGGATTTTGTACACTTTCTGGCTCAATAAACGTAATCGATCCAGTTTTAGAAGTACCTAAAAATTGCCCTTTCACACGTTTTCTCAAAGCAGATTTAACGGCCAAAACGCGACGATTTCCAACAACAGATTCACGAATGTCATCCAAATAATCCGAATGATAAGACATCGATTTATTGAATAATTCGGTAATTCGTCCATTCAAATGACGCAAACGATCGCGTACAATTTTCAGTTCAGGACTTGCGTCGTCCTTGATTTCTCCAAATTTATTGAATACTTGATCGATTAATTTTATGATATTTTTTTCGTAAGTAATCGTTGAAGCTTTCTCAAACAAAACAGGTGCATATTCGTTGAAAGCTGTCAAATATTTCAAGATTTCTTTCACTTGAAGCGTATTTGCCTTGATTTTGAAGAATTCTTCTGCAGGCAAATAATAATTCTCAATTTCTAATCGGTTTAGATTTTCATCTAAAATATAATATTCTGAAAACGGAAAACGATTTCCCGTCTCGAAACTTGTTAAATATTCGTTTGTCGTTTGTAGATCTTGTACCAAAAGTTGGTGATCCTGATAAGGTTTTAAGTTAAAAATAAGTGCCTCAACCTTTTCTGTATAAGCAAATTCTGCGATTTCTTTTTGAACCGCATTAAATTCTAAATCTTTTAAAGTTTGTTCTGATATTTGCATTAACGCAAAATTACGGATAAAATTTCGACAAATTCAAAATCATGAAATACTTTGAAATCCGTGATTTTTTATGACCGATCAAAGTGAATGACATTAATTTTGACCTTATTAATATATGTCATTTGATCTGTGTTAGTATTTGCTTTGCTACTTCTGAAAACTGATTTTTTAGTTTCATTTGGTTTTAAATCAATAGTTAAAGTTTCGGAATTGATTGTCGGATTTGGATTTTTAAATTCAAAAGTTAATTTAACTTTTACTGAAAAATCCTTGTTTTTATTCTTCACTTCAGTGCTTATGTTGTATGTTCGGTCTGCATTATATATCATATCTGTATTCAAAACTTTTATATTATTTTCAATTTTCCGGCCTAAATCATAAGGATCATCATCAGCAAAATCTATACAAGAATTTAGTATAAAAAAGGGAATTAGGTAAAGAAACTTTTTCATAGAGGTTAAAATTGGTTAATTTTGTTTCTGTATAAATATATGAAAATGGATGTGAAATTAGATGCTTCTTGGAAAGAAGTTTTAAAGAATGAATTTGAAAAAGATTACTTTAAAATATTGACAGATTTTGTACGAAATGAGTATGAAACAAAAACAATATATCCTCCCGCATCCAAAATATTTTCTGCATTAGATTATACGCCTTTTGATGATGTTAAAGTGGTTTTGATTGGTCAAGATCCTTATCATGGGATTGGACAAGCAAATGGTTTGTCTTTTTCGGTTGTCGATGGAATTAAATTACCTCCAAGTTTGCAAAATATTTATAAAGAGTTGAATGATGATTTAGGAATAAGAATTTCTACTTCTGGAAATTTGGAAACATGGGCTAAACAAGGTGTATTATTATTAAATGCAACATTGACGGTTGAAGCTTCTAAGGCAGGTTCGCACCAGAAAAAAGGTTGGGAAATATTTACAGATGCTGTAATACAGAAGCTTTCTGATCAAAAAGAAAATTTAGTTTTTATACTTTGGGGAGCTTATGCTCAAAAAAAAGGAGCAAAAATTGACCGAAATAAGCATGTTGTTATAGAATCTGCTCATCCTTCTCCATTAGGAGCTTACAGAGGTTTTTGGGGAAGTAAACCTTTTTCGAAAACTAATAATTTTTTGAAAAGTAAGAATCTACAACCTATAAATTGGGAAATCAAAAGTAAATAATTTACATCGCCATAATTTTTTGTAAATAAGAATTAAAAGCTGTTGGGGTGTTTACGTTTATATACGGAACTTTTTCGGTTATTTTTTCTTTTAGAATAGTATAAGTAGCTACAAAAATGGTAACATTTGGAAGATTTTTCGTGATTGATTCGAGATAAATTGCAAGAGAAAAAGAGTCATAATTTTTAGAGATATAAATAAAAATATGTGTAATTTGAGTATTTTCAATACATTCTAAAATGGAATTTAAACTTTGATTTTCGCCTAAATAAATTCCTTTTTCGTTATTAATTTTTAAAAGAAGATAAGTATAAATTAATTCTAAATCATCATTTTCTTTTTCAGGTAAAAATAAAAGCCATTTACGAGAATTTTGATCTGAATATGGAATTGATTTAATCAAATAAAAAAGATGTTTTCTAATTAGATTTTTAGAAAAAGAAATAACCGATTCTTGAATAGTATACTTTTCCAGAATGATAGACATTTTACTTAAAAAAGGGAAAACTATATCTATACAACATTTTTCGATTCCAATTTTATTGAAACAAAGTGTAAGAATGGTGTCAAAAAAACGTGTATCATATGAAAAACAAGAACAGATTAATAACTCAATAATTGGTTCATAACTTTTGTTTTTCTGGATATAATTTTGAATTTCAAATTCGGATAAAATTTGTATTTCTGAAAGTGATTTTATACTTAAATTTTCTACTGTATTTTTTTTATTTGATTCAATTAAAAAAGATATAATAATTAATTTTTTTAAGTGATCATGATTAAATAGTGAATTTTTATCAATCTTATCTTCGTTAAATAGTTTGAACTTTTTATTCCATAAAACAATCATTTGTTCATCTAGTCTTGACAGGTCTGAAAGGTTTTTTAGGGAATAAGTATTCATAATGAGAGTTCTAAATAGTCTCTTTAAAGTTAATGATATATTGTGAATAAATCAAAAGAAAGATTAGTGATTTATTAATAAATTAAAACTATTTTATTAAATATGATAATTTCATGCTTTTAATAACGTTTAAAATTATGTTATCTTAGCAAGAGTCATAAAAAAATCAAAATCACAAATAAATGTCACAAATTACTCAAGAAGAAAAGAAGGAAAAGTTTGTACATCCAATACAAGAAGTATACACTCCCAAAAATAAAGTTCGTATTGTAACTGCAGCGGCTTTGTTTGATGGGCACGATGCGTCGATTAACATTATGCGTCGCATTATTCAGGCAACGGGTTGCGAGGTGATCCATTTAGGTCACGATAAATCGGTTGAAGATGTTGTAAATACTGCGATTCAGGAAGATGCAAATGCAATTGCAATGACATCTTACCAAGGGGGGCACAACGAATATTTCAAATATATGTACGATTTGCTTCAAGAAAAAGGAGCAGGTCACATCCGCATCGTAGGTGGAGGTGGAGGTGTAATTTTGCCATCAGAGATTAAAGAATTGATGGAGTACGGAATTACGCGTTTATACTCTCCTGATGATGGTCGCGAATTAGGTTTGCAAGGAATGATTAATGATATGGTAGAGAAGGCAGATTTTCCGACAGGGGCATTAGAATTACCAGAAGGAAAAGATGTGTATCAATCATTAGAAGATAAAGACATCACGACGATTGCGCGATTAATTTCGTTGGCAGAAAATCGTGAAGAAGACTTTTTGAAAGCATTTGACTTTGATAAAGTTGTCGATAAATCTGCGCCAGTTTTAGGAATTACAGGAACAGGTGGAGCTGGAAAATCGTCGATGGTTGATGAATTAGTGCGTCGTTTTTTGATTGATTTTCCAGAAAAATCGATTGCTTTGGTTTCTGTCGATCCATCAAAAAAGAAAACAGGTGGTGCTTTGTTAGGCGATCGTATTCGCATGAATTCTATCAACAATCCTCGTGTTTATATGCGTTCGTTGGCAACTCGTCAATCAAATTTAGCGTTATCAAAATATGTGGAAGAAGCAATTCAGGTGTTGAAAGCTGCTAAATATGATTTGATTATTTTAGAAACCTCTGGAATTGGTCAATCAGATACCGAAATTTTAGATCATTCTGATGCTTCATTGTACATTATGACGCCAGAGTTTGGTGCTGCAACGCAATTGGAAAAGATTGATATGTTAGATTTTGCTGACATTGTAGCGATTAATAAATTCGATAAACGTGGAGCTTTAGATGCGTTGCGCGATGTAAAAAAACAATACCAACGTAATCATAATTTGTGGGATGTAAATCCTGATGAAATGCCAGTTTTTGGTACAATTGCTTCTCAATTTAACGATCCAGGAACCAATCAATTATACAAATCAATCATTGATAAAGTAGTTGAAAAAACAGGTGCCGATTTGAAATCTTCTTTTCAAATTACAAAAGAAATGTCTGAAAAGATTTTTGTTATTCCACCTTCAAGAACGCGTTATTTATCTGAGATTGCAGAGAATAATCGCGGGTATGATGTACGTGCAAATGCGCAGAGAGATGTTGCTCAAAAGCTATATGGTTTCTTTAAAACAATTGAAACACTTTCTGGAAAAACTCCAACGATTTCTCAACATGGAATCGAGATTTCTGGAACAGAAAATGCTGATTTAGTTAAAGTTCTTTTAGCTGAATTTGATAAATTAAAAATGAATTTAGACCCTTTCAACTGGGAAGTAATCACGACTTGGGACGAAAAGGTAAATAAATATAAAAATCCGGTTTATACATTTAAAGTTCGTGATAAAGAAATTAAAATTCAGACACATTCTGAGTCTTTATCACACATACAGATTCCTAAAATTGCTTTGCCAAAGTACGAAGCTTGGGGCGATATTTTACGTTGGGTTTTACAAGAAAATGTTCCAGGAGAGTTTCCTTTTACTTCAGGATTGTATCCTTTCAAACGTGAAGGAGAAGATCCAACGCGTATGTTTGCGGGTGAGGGTGGACCAGAGCGTACCAATCGTCGTTTCCATTATGTATCGAAAGGAATGCCTGCAAAGCGTTTGTCTACAGCGTTTGATTCGGTAACTTTGTATGGAAATGATCCAGGTCATCGTCCTGATATTTACGGGAAAATTGGTAATGCTGGAGTTTCGATTTGTTGTTTAGATGATGCGAAGAAATTATATTCTGGTTTCGATTTATCACATCCAGCAACTTCGGTTTCGATGACGATTAATGGACCAGCACCTATGTTGTTAGGTTTCTTTATGAATGCCGCGATTGATCAAAATTGTGAAAAATACATCAAAGAAAATGGTTTAGAAACTGAAATTGAAGCAAAAATCAAAGCTATTTTCGAAGATAAAGGTTTGGAAAGACCTCGTTACAATGGCGATTTACCAGAAGGGAATGATGGTTTAGGATTGATGCTTTTAGGTGTAACGGGAGATCAGGTTTTACCTGCGGATGTTTATGCTGAAATCAAGAAAAATACATTAGCTCAAGTTCGTGGAACTGTTCAGGCAGATATTTTAAAAGAAGATCAAGCTCAAAATACTTGTATTTTCTCAACTGAATTTGCGTTGCGTTTAATGGGCGATGTGCAAGAGTATTTCATCAACCAAAATGTACGTAATTTCTATTCGGTTTCTATTTCGGGTTACCATATTGCAGAGGCGGGAGCGAATCCTATTACGCAGTTAGCGTTTACATTAGCAAACGGCTTTACGTATGTTGAGTATTATTTATCTCGCGGAATGGATATCAATGCGTTTGGACCAAATTTATCGTTTTTCTTCTCAAATGGTATCGATCCAGAATATTCGGTAATTGGTCGTGTGGCGCGTAAAATTTGGGCAAAAGCCTTGAAAAATAAATACGGAGCTAATGAACGTGCGCAAATGTTAAAATACCATATTCAAACTTCGGGTCGTTCATTGCACGCACAAGAAATTGATTTCAATGATATTCGTACAACTTTACAAGCTTTATATGCAATTAATGACAACTGTAACTCATTGCATACTAATGCGTATGATGAAGCAATTACAACACCAACAGAAGAATCGGTTCGTAGAGCAATGGCTATTCAGTTGATTATCAACAAAGAATTAGGTTTAGCAAAGAACGAAAATCCAATTCAAGGTTCGTTCATTATCGAAGAATTAACAGATTTAGTTGAAGAAGCAGTTTTACAAGAATTTGATCGTATTACCGAGCGTGGAGGCGTTTTAGGAGCGATGGAAACGATGTATCAACGTTCTAAAATTCAGGAAGAATCATTGTATTACGAAACATTGAAACACAACGGAACGTTCCCAATTATTGGTGTAAATACGTTCTTAAGTTCAAAAGGTTCTCCAACCGTGGTGCCTGCGGAGGTAATTCGTGCGACAGAGGAAGAAAAACAATTCCAAATTCACACTAAAGAAAACCTGAATAAAATTAATAAACAACAAGCTGAAAGTGCATTGGAAGATGCGCAACAAGCAGCTGTTAACAACCAAAATATTTTTGAAGTTTTGATGGAAGCTACCAAAGTTTGTTCGTTAGGGCAAATTACTTCTGCCTTGTTCGAAGTAGGTGGACAGTATCGTAGAAATATGTAAGAAATATAATTTTTAATATTGTTTTTAAGCCTTGTCGAAAGACAAGGCTTATTTATTTTTAATTAATTTGTAAATTTCAAACATGAAAAATTTCCTACTCAAAAAAGATATACAAATTTCTGCAAAACGATATTTTATCGATGCAATGGGCGCAATGGCTTATGGTTTATTTGCGACTTTATTGGTTGGTACAATTTTGAAAACTATTGGTGAAGAGTTAGATATTTCTTTTTTAACTGATATTGTTTGGCCAGTTGCGAATCAAGCGACAGGACCTGCGATAGCATTGGCTATTGCTTATAGTTTACGAGCACCTCAATTGGTGTTATTTTCGTCAGCAGTTATAGGAATTGCAGCATATCAATTAGGTGGACCTTTAGGTGTTTTTATAGCGACAATTGTAGCGGTTGAAGTGGGAAAAATGGTAGCAGGCGAAACACGTATAGATATTGTAATTACACCGATTATTACTGTTTTGGTTGGAGTAATCTTAGCACAAATCATTGGTCCTTCTGTTCAACAAATGATGAAATGGATTGGTGAAATAATTATATTATCAACCGATTCTAATCCTTTGATAATGGGAGTTGTAATTGCTGTAATTGTCGGTATGGTTTTGACTTTACCAATTTCATCAGCTGCTTTGTGTCTAATGTTAGAATTAGACGGTTCAGCAGCTGGAGCTGCAACAATAGGTTGTTGTGCACAAATGATTGGATTTGCTACAATCAGTTTTAAGGATAATGGTTTGAAAGGTGTTTTAGCACAAGGATTAGGGACAAGTATGTTACAGGTTCCGAACATTTATAAAAATTGGAAAATTTGGATTCCACCAACTTTAGCTTCAGTGATTATAGGTCCAATTGGAATTATTTATTTCAATATGGAAAATACAGCTCTAGAATCGGGGATGGGTTCTTGTGGTTTGGTTGGACAAATAGGAACTTTCAATGCCATGAAATCTAAATATGATACTTCATATATTTTAACTTCAATATTAATTTTGCAAATCATTGCTCCAGCAATTATTTCATATTTAATTTACATTTTCATGAAAAAGAAAAACTGGATAAAAGATGGTGATATGAAGTTGGGGTAAATAAAAAATCGGTTGGATAATTCCAACCGATTTTTTATTTAGTTTATACAATATTGATTATTGTAATTTCGAAAAATCAATTTGTGGTGCAGTTTGTTTGTTATCAAACTTGAAAGCTGTTCCAGGTTGTTCAATTTCATTAAAAAAGCCTCCCATCTTCAAGAAATATCCAGTAGATGTTGTTCCTCCAGTTGCATCAATACGTTGATTTGCTTTATAAGTTGCATCAACAGTTAATTTTGCTCCATTTACTTTTTTCCATTCTCCATCATAAACCCATTGATTGTTGAAGTTTACTTTTCTAGTTAAGTAACCTTGTGTTGGCATAAAATTTTCTAGGAAAGAGTGAAATCTTTTTAGGTATGTATTTGTTTTAGGGCGTTTAAAGCTTGCGATGATTTGCCAATTATTCGTTTCTGGCATAAAAAACCAAGCTGTATAAGTTGTCGAATTATCACCATTTGGAACACCTTTCAATAAGAATTTATACGTTGTATCGGCTTTCCAATTGTATTTCATATAACTTTGTCCACCAGAACCTTCGTTACCGAATTCTCCTGTTTTCACATTGTCTCCTTTCTTTAACAAAACGATTTTTTCATCATCAGGAATACTTTTTGGGTCATCAGTTACGAAAGGACTCCAAACTGAAAACAAAATACGTCTTTCCGTTTCTGAATTAGCTTGAATTCCGAAATATCCTTCTCCAAAACCGTTTGCCATATAATAAGAACCAATTATATCAGCGTCTTTTGGTACAACGATTTCATTGTAGTAATATGAAACATTTTTATCAGAAGGAATTTCATAGGCTAAATGGCAAGAAGGTCCACGTCTCGCCCAATAATAGTACTGCGGATCGTTGCTATAAATAATTCCGTTGTCTACAGCAGTTCCACTAACTATAAAATCTGTAATAGCAATTTCGCCTTTCAATCCGCTTAAATCAACAGAAACATAACCCGGTTTTGAAATAGCGAATGTACCTACAGAAATAGTTTTATCAGTAGATTTCCAATTGTATTTTTTTGTTTTTTTATTGAAACCAACATTTAATTGAGCGTCATTTTTAGCTTCACCCTTTAATTGAATATTAACATTTCCAGTTCCTAAAACTTTGAAATACGTTTTTGTTACATTTTTAGTTTGTGGAGAAATTAAAGCATCCACTTTTGTAACTGTAGATGATGATCCTTCTTTATGACCGACTTCAAAAGCATTTCCAACCAAAGGAATGTCATAAGTTTTTGTTTGTTGAGCGATTACATTTCCTCCAACCAAAACGGAAAGAGAGAATAAGATGTAATGAATTGTTTTCATGGTGTTAATTCATTAGCGTCCTAAACGTTAAAAGAAAGCGTAAAAAAAGCGCGTAAATTTCGGATCTCAAATTATCTTTGAGTTGGA
>NZ_JACAGG010000059.1:0-6123 GCF_030324375.1 Empedobacter sp. R132-2 | reverse complement strand
TTGTAGTTAAAACAATTTACTGATTTTCAATCAAATGAACAACTTTATTCTTTATTAATCAAAATGCACAACGGGTTGATTCTTCTAACTTTTATCAAATTAAAATTAATTATCAAAAGACAAAACAAAATTTTTATTTGATAGTAAATTCAACTTATTTAATCTTTGCTTGTGTAGAAAAAAATAGATGCTTTGATTTGAAATTTATTGACTTTCCTATTGAATTAATTTCACAATTAAAAGCCGAAGTAAATTCAAGTTTGATCCTTCTAAATCCAAAAGAATTAAATAAAAAAGTAAACATTTCTGATTTAGAATTATTAGGTGAATCAGAAATTAAACAGATCAATTATTGGAAAAGTAAAATACTGGGAGAGATTGTTTTCAATTGTTTTGATTAAACTTTTCGTTTAATAATTTTCTTACGTTTTCTTTTCTTAAAAATAATTCGAATTAGACGATAACCATATGTTACCTTTTTATTTTTTGTGATAATAGGAAATGCCATTGTGCACATCAACGAAATACAAGCAGTTGTACCTAATGCCCCTCCATAACCATTGAAAATTTTGCTCGTATAATGCAATAAAACTGCAAATAAAATTGGAGAAAAAACTAACGAAAAATAACTAATATTTATGGTTGATGATACCATTCCAATGAAAGTTCCGCCAATTACATACAACGGAATATTTTTGGTATAAAACTCTGGTAAAATTGTTGGAAAAAAATAGAAAAATCCACCGACAATCATTGCAATCATTGCAGAGGCACGAACTGGACCTTGTTTGAAACGAATGTTTAATTCATATGTTGTTAATGAAGCAATTATTGAAAACATCATTAATATTAAAAATTCAATAATCATTAGCCAATAATTAATTTAAACAACAACATACTCAACAAAACGCCTATAAATGCTAATGTTCCTAGCTTTCCACCCACACCAACAAATAAAGATTTTGTAGCAAAAAATAACAAGGCAGTAAAAACTCCAGCCGAAATAATCATCCAATAAACATACTGAAAATCAAGCGAAGTCATCCCAATGAAAGCACCACAATAAATTGGTCCTGCAATTTGTTTTAGATATTCTGAACGAGAATTAAACTTCGTTAAAAAAGAACCTAAAGTTCCTATAATTCCTGCAGAAAAAACACCGCCTAAACCTAATTTATTATTGATCAAATATGTAATTATTGCTGCAATAGGAATCCATAAAACCAAAGTTTTACGATCAAAAGAATATTCGTGATGATGCAGTGGAAACTTGCGGTAAACCACAATCAAAAGTAAACAAATTGCAGCAATAATGTAAGGAACAAGATAATGTTCTATTCTTTCGTTCATTATCGAAAATAAAAACAGAAACTGAATTATAAAAATAATCAGTATCGTGACAAATTTTATGATGCGTTTGGTTTGCACAATTATTTTTTGAAGTTGCAAAGTTAGTGACTTGTTTTAACAAAATAGAATAATTTTTATCAGTAAAGTTGTAAAAATTTCTTAAACTTAAGAACAATATGAAAACACTAGAAAATTTGAAATTTCAACATCATTTAACAAAGAATCTATTGAATGATGAATTTTAACAATTCGTGAGTTTCCACAAAAAATTCAGAATGAAATCACCTCTCTTTCAGAACCTAAATTCGAACAATAATATCGTTCTGAAGGCTGCATCAACGTTGGGTTACTTTGTTAAATTCTTTTGTTGAAAGTGATTGGGACAAAAAATTTCGTCATCAGTAAACAAATCTTGCGATTTATGCTTGGAATTGCAATCATCATTTGGCGCATATACAACAAGCTAATAAAAGTTAGTGTATCTTTGCAAAACATAATCTAACTCATGAAATACATCAATTATTTTCTATTATTTTTATCTACAATCATTAGTATTTTTCTGTTTTTTGTAAGCGCTAATCAAATTGAAGTTGTTCCGAATAAAAATGAAGGTTATAAAGGTGAACAAATTATGCTCATTGAAAAATCGAACGATATACAGTTTGTGAAAAATATAGCTGAAACTTCGGTAGATAAATATGATGTAATGTACAATCAATTATCTGATTTTGCAGCAAAAATGAATACTTGGATTATTTTATTATTTATTCTTCAACTTGCTATGGGCGTACTTTTCTTTCTACAATTTCGAAAAAATAAAAAATCTCAAGTCAACACAAGATTAACTTGAGATTATATTGACTTAAACTATCACAAAAAATAAGTCATTCTACCTAAAAAAATATCTATTCCTCAATTAATTCAGCTGAAAAACCAACTTCCTCAATTGTATCAATAATTTCTTCGTCTGTTGCTTGATTAATTTTTACAGACAAAACTTTGTCTGGATTATCAGTATCAACTTCCCAAGCTTCTAAACCATCTAACTTATCTAAAAAAGGTTTCACTTTGCTCACGCAACCACTACAATTTATATTTGTTTTGAATTTTAATTCTTTTGTTTCCATAACTCTTTGATTTTTGTCTTACAAATTTCGATAGAATTGTTCCAAAACCATTTACAAGATTTCGCTAAATAGTTATATGATTTCTATACTTATTAATCGTTTTGAGCTACTTTTGCATTCAAACAAAACAATTTCAATTTCTTTTACAAATGAGTCAACAAAATGACCAAAATATTATCTTAGCGATCGACGAAAAACCGAAGTTAGGACAAGGTATATTATTAAGTATACAGCATCTTTTTGCAATGTTTGGTGCAACAGTTTTAGTTCCTGCTTTGACAGGAATGTCTCCAGCAATTGCATTAATTTCGAGTGGAATCGGAACTTTAGTTTTCATCTTAATTACACGAGGAAAAGTCCCTTCATATTTGGGATCTTCATTTGCTTTTATCAATCCAATTATCGCAATGAAAGCTTTAGAAACAAACCCAGAAAGTGGAATTGCGACAGGAAGTTTCTTGGTTGGTAGTTTTTTGGTAGGAGTTACTTATTCATTGGTCGCACTATTTATAGCAACGGCAGGAACAAAATGGTTAATGAGACTTTTACCCCCTATTGTTGTTGGTCCAGTAATTATGGTAATTGGTCTGGGATTAGCTTCTACAGCAATCAAAATGGTGACAAATAATCCTTCTGGTGAATATGATTTAACCTATGTTATAATTGGTTTTGTTACCTTAATTATCACGATAATTACAGCAATTTTCAGTAAAGGTTTTTTGAGTGTAATTCCAGTTTTGGTCGGAATTATTGGTGGATATCTTTTTGCAATTACGATGGGAGTTGTCGACCTAAATCCTGTTATAGAAGCTAAATGGTTTATGATTCCAGATTTTACCATTCCTTTTGTAGATTACACACCAACTTTGTCTTGGTATGTTATTTTCTTAATGATTCCGGTCGCAATTGTACCAATCGCAGAACATATCGGACATCAATTAGTTTTGAGTAAAGTCGTGAACAAAGACTTAATCGAAGATCCAGGTCTTGATAAATCGATGTTAGGAGATGGTATTGCAACAATGATTGCAGCTTGTTTAGGTGGACCTCCAAACACAACGTATGGCGAGAATATTGGTGTTTTAGCCATTACAAAAGCTTTTAGCATTTATGTATTTATTGGAGCAGCATGTTTTGCTATTTTATTTGGATTTTGTGGTAAAGTTTCAGCTTTATTAAGTACAATTCCAACACCAGTTATGGGCGGCGTTTCTATTTTATTATTCGGAATTATTGCTTCGAGCGGATTAAGAATGCTAATCGAGAATAAAGTTGATTTCAAGATTAAACGAAACCTTATTATTTCCTCTGTTATTCTTATCATTGGAATCGGTGGTGCAGCAATCCACATTGGAGATTTATTTTCTTTAGAAGGAATGGCTTTAGCTTCTATAATTGGAGTTGCTTTAAATTTGATTCTTCCTGGAAGAGAATTTGTCTCATTCAAAGAAATGTTTGATGAAGAAAATTAAATTATCATAAAATAAAAAGACGAAAATTTATAATTTCCGTCTTTTTTTATTAGATATTTTTTGTTCTTAAACTTCGTCAAAATCAATTGCTAAAGTAGCTGTTTTTGGACGAGAAATACACGCTAACGTCATTCCTTCTTCATAATCAGAATCTGTTAATACATAGTTGTCTCCGATATGCACTTCGCCTTCCGTTATCTTACACATACAAGACGAACAGACACCACCTTTACATGAATAAGGCGCATCAATACCAGCGTCTAACATTGTATCAATCAAATTTTTTCCTCTATCCCAAGTCACTTCAGAAGTTTCTCCATCAAGTGTTACAGTAACTTGAACCGTTTGAGGTCCTTCGTCATGTTTTGTAAAAATATCTTCTGTTTTCACTGAAGGATTAAACATTTCGAAATGAATATGTTTCTCGATAATTCCCGCTTCATTGATTTTCTTCGCTAAAGTCAAAATCATTTCTTCTGGTCCACAAACCATTGCTTCATCGACTTCATTGATATCAATAATTTGATTCAAAATTAAATCAAACTTCTTCTCATCAATTCGTCCGTTGTAAATAAAATTCTCTTGATCTTGACGCGTATAGAAATGATGAATAAAAACATTGTTTGGATATTTTTGTTTCAATTCTGTCAAACGCTCTTTGAACATGATTGAGTTTTCATCTCTATTTACATAAAAAATATGAAAATTTACCCATTCTTCAGTCTGCAAAGTAAACTCTAACATACTCATAATTGGCGTGATTCCACTACCCGCCGTAAAAGCTAATAACGTACGTTTTTCGTTTGGTTTTGTTGGAATTGTAAAACGTCCACTTGGTGTAGAAACTTCCAATTGATCACCAACTTTTAGTTCATTTGCTAAATAAGAAGAAATCTTTCCATTTGGTTGAGATTTAACCCCAATGCTCCATTTTTTATCATTAGGAGATTCACACAAAGAATAATCTCTTCGTTCTCCATTAATATTAAGAGTGATATATTGTCCAGGTAAAAAATTGTATTCTTCGTGTAATTCCTCAGGAACATCAAACGAAATTTGAACAGCATCAGCCGTTAATTTTACAATTTCTTTTACTGTTAATAAATTAAATTTCATAGTCGTATACTATTTATAATTCTTAAAACAACTCGTTATTTAAGATTGTTCTGCTAACTTTGTACAAAAGTAAGATTTTAGATTAAATAGAAAAAATATATGGAAATAGCATTGATCGCTCATGATGGAAAAAAAGCTGAAATGGTCAATTTTTTAATGAAACATAAAGAAGCTTTAAACAAAAATAATATCACATTTATTGCTACAGGGACTACAGGAAAGTATGCAGAGCAAACTGGACTAAAAGTAACGCGCTATCTATCTGGTCCTCTTGGTGGTGACGCGCAAATTGCCGCTCGAGTTGTAGAAGGAAAAACAGATATGGTTTTCTTTTTTAGAGATCCGATGGGAAAACATCCGCACGAACCAGATGTAAATATGTTACTGAGACTGTGCGATGTACACAATATCCCATTAGCTACAAACCCAGCGACAGCAGAAATGTTATTGGATCATTTGAAATAATTATTCTTAAGCTAATCTTAAGTTTATTTTGGTTGTTTTGGTGGATAATTTATTTAATATTGAATAGAAATTTTAACTGAATATAAATAACAATTCAAAACCAAATTACAATGAATTTAATTAAAAAAACAGCTATCGCGCTTAGCTTATTTGCATTTACTGGATCTACTGTAGCATTTGCTCAAACTAAAACTCCAACTAAAACTGCTAAAACAGAAATGGCAAAAACAAAGGCTACAACTGATAAAAAAGTAACAGAAACAAAAAAGGATGTAAAAGCAACTACAACTAAGAAAACTGATGCAACTGCTAAAACAGTCAATGACAAAAAAGTAGCTTCAGAAAAAAAAGTGGAGAAAACGACTACTCCAAAAAAAGAAACAAAAACGACTGTAGCTAAAACAACTACTGCAGGGACTTACAATGGACACAAAGTTTATGTAGGACCAAAAGGTGGAAAATACTATATCAACGATAACGGAAATAAAACGTATATCAAACAATAGTTTTTATCCTATGTAACGTCCTGAAAAAATGATACAGGATTAGACCAATAAAATTTTATTTTAAACAGTACATATATTCGTATTTGT
>NZ_JACAGG010000058.1:0-6161 GCF_030324375.1 Empedobacter sp. R132-2 | reverse complement strand
TCAACAAGAAGCTTCTTCTTGATAAAAAGGAAGCTTCCTTTTTACAACTAACTCAGAACTTACAACTCATAACTCGAAAACAGCCCTATAATCTCCTCAAGGGGATAGTTTAACTTCTATTCCTATTCCTTTAAGTCTTATGTCTTATAACTTATCACTCAAAACTCAGAACTTATAACCCGCGTTAGGGATAGTAGTAAAAATCCTTTTGTAGGAATTGGAACTTTCTTACTTGAAATTGAATCTTCTTCTACAAAAGATTGGAACGGATAGTCCGACCGAAGGGAACGCCCAAATTAATTTTTGTTAGGCACTATAAATTATTTGAAATTTATTAATTTATATAGATCATTTATTTTTTTAATAGAATCATTATCTAAATAATATAGGAAAAATAGGTTCTTGTCTATCTCAACAAAACCAGTAATCATATAAGATTTTTCGTTTTTTGATTCAATTAATAAATCAGGTTTATAATCATTGTTAATATCTAGCTCAACCATACCTTTTAAAGCATAAAGCTTTATTCTATCATTTATAATTGAATCGATGGGATTTCCTTTTATATTATAATTTACAATGGGTTTATGTATAAAGAAATCATCTGGAAAGTACATTTCTTCATATTTAGTATTTTCAAAATTATATACATCAGGACTCCGAAAAAATGATATTTTTTTCATCATTCTTTTATTAATTTCGATAATTTCTCCTAAGTTATATATCCTTATGATTGATTTTATTTTATCATCAATTGTTTCAGGATTGTATGTGTAATTTAAATTTACTTGCCTTACTTTATTTGATTTGGAATCGAAATTTACTGTAATATTCTTTAAGTTTTTATCGTCAACAATTGAAAACAAGTGAGAATTAAAAGATTTTAACGATTTAAATTGTGCATTATTTACAGGTGGAACTTTATAATAAAGTTCATTATAAGATTCAAATTGATAATTATTAAAAGTCTTACGAACTAAATATAAAGTATAAGTTGCAGAAAGTACCAATAATATAAAGAATAGAAATATAAATATCTTTTTCATAATTAATTATTATCGAAATATCAATTGTAGTAGCTTTCATAGATGCTTTTACAAGTGTTATCCATTCATATTCATTATCCATAAATATATGAATAAAAAAGAATTACACATACAAAAAAAAGCCCAACCAAAGTTGAGCTTGTATTTATCCAAAATAAAATGAATCGCGATCATTTAGAAAATTGAAATGCTTTCGAGTTTTATCTTGTTCTTCTTTATCAATTTCGAACTGTAAAATTTCGGGATGATTGTTAATTGTTTCCAAATCTTGTCCCAATGTATCAAATAAATGCGAATCGCCTTGATACTCGAGATTATAGCCATCTACGCCAATTCTATTTACACCAGCAATAAAAGCCATATTTTCGATTGCTCGAGCTTTTAGGAGTGAAATCCAAGCTTCTCGACGTGCTTTTGGCCAACTAGCGTTACAAAGTATCAAATCGTAGGGATTTTCCTCAGTATTGCGAATCCAAACTGGAAATCGTAAATCGTAGCAAACAATAGGACGAATTTGCCATCCTTTATAATCTATCGTTACAATTTTATCTCCTGCAGAATATACCCCAGCTTCTTTTCCGTAACTGAACAAATGTTTCTTATCGTAAATATAAATAGAGCCGCTTGGACAGATGAAATAAAATCGGTTATAGTATTTATCGTTTTCATGTGTAGAAATGCTTCCAGCAATCACAGAATTCAATTCTTTGGCTTTGTGTTGCATCCATTCGAAGGTTTCTCCAAAAGGTTTTTGACCAATTTTTTCTACATTCATCGAAAATCCCGAAGCAAACATTTCTGGTAACAATATAATATCAGTTTGATGATTGGCTAATAATTCATTTAAATAAGCGTGATTAGCTTTTGCATCTTCCCAGATTATATCGTATTGTATTAATGATATTTTAAGTTTATTTTGAATCTCCATTGTTAATAAATTTTTGATCTAATTTTGGTTTATTAGATTGGTTGATGATGTAATACATAAAGATAAATATAAAAAAACCAATAAACGAACCACCAACGGTATCAATCGCAAAATGGCGCGATAAGTAGATTCTACTAATTGCGATACTTGGAAAATGAAGTGCAAAAAATAATTGTAACCATCTGTTTTTGGTTAATAAACATAAAGTCATCGAAATTATTGCCGCTGTTAATGAATGTCCTGATGGAAAAGTTGAATCCATTTGTATCGCATAATCTTTGACTAGAATAATGTCTATTTTTTTCTGTGTAAAATAATATCCAGGACGTAAAACTTGTTCGAAATAGACATTCTTAAAGAATACACTAATTGTTGTTGCAACTGCTCCAGAAACTAATAAATAATAAAAATATCTTCGAGTTGTTTTCCAAAATAGATAACCAAGAAGTATAAAAAATAAATAATAGGTTCCAAAATCGGTATAAAAAACAAAGAGTTTATCGAGATAATGATTGCTGTATTGATTGAAATGCAGATGTAATTCGTCGCGACCATAATATTGCGTCATAGCAATTGCAGCAAAATTGTAGATAAAAAAAACGACAAAAAATGGCCAAATTCTTAGAAATAAATCTTTTTGTTGATTCATTTGAGTTGGGTTTTTAAATAACATTTATGATGAGATTCCAAATAAGTCTAGAATGACATTCATTCAAATTTAAGCAAAAAAAAAAACTTGACTAAATAGCCAAGTTTTAAAACGTTTTAATATTGTTTAAAAAAATTATTTTACTTTTTCTACGATTGCTTTGAAAGCTTCTGGATTGTTCATCGCTAAGTCAGCTAAAACTTTACGATTTAATTCAATTCCAGCTTTGTGGATAGCTCCCATAAATTTAGAGTAAGACAATCCGTGTAATCTTGCTCCAGCGTTAATTCTTTGAATCCATAACGCACGGAAATTTCTTTTCTTTTGACGTCTATCGCGGTAAGCGTATACTAAACCTTTTTCTACTGCATTTTTAGCAACAGTCCAAACGTTTTTTCTTCTTCCGTAATATCCTTTTGCAAGTTTTAAAACTCTTTTTCTTCTAGCTCTTGACGCAACTGCGTTTACTGATCTTGGCATAATTTTTAATTTTTTTGTAGTGGGCGAGATTGCTCTGCTTTAAGGCCCATCGACAGGGTTAATAATGAATTAATAAACCAAATAAGAACACGTTCTTATTTTAATCTTAATTGTTGTTTTACTGAATGAACATCAGCTTGATCAACTAAACCAGTTTGAGTTAAATTTCTCTTTTGTTTAGTCTCTTTTTTTGTTAGGATGTGGCTTTTAAAAGCGTGTTTTCTTTTAATTTTACCTGTTCCTGTTAATTTGAAACGTTTTTTCGCTCCAGATTTTGTTTTTAATTTTGGCATGATTACAAATATTTAAAATTAAAACGTTTTTTATTTTTTGTAAGATGATAAGAACCTAATTATTTCTTAGGTCCCATCATCATAATCATTCTTTTACCTTCAAGTTTTGGCATTTGTTCTACTTTTCCAACATCTTCCAATTCTTGAGCTAAACGTAACAATAAGATTTCTCCTTGATCTTTAAAGATAATAGAACGTCCTTTGAAGAAAACATACGCTTTCAATTTTGAACCTTCTTCTAAGAAAGATCTTGCGTGACGTCTTTTGAATTCGTAATCATGATCATCTGTTTGAGGACCGAAACGAATTTCTTTCACGACAACTTTCTGCTGTTTAGCTTTAAGTTCTTTTTCTTTTTTCTTTTGTTCGTATAAGAATTTTTTGTACTCTACGACACGACAAACAGGTGGAATGGCTTTTTCACTGATCATTACCAAATCTAAACCTTGTTCTTCTGCAAGTTCTAAAGCTTTAGCTATTGGATATACACCAGGTTCTATACCTTCTCCAACAACGCGTACTTCTTTCGCGTCAATCTTATCATTGATCTTGTGTTGATCTTCCTTAATTACTCTGGCTGGACCTCTGCCGCCTTTTCTTCTAATTGCGATAGTTATTCTGTTTTAAATTATTTTAATTTGATTTGTTCTTTCATGAAATCGATAAACGCTTGAATCGTCATCTCTCCTAAATCACCTTCTCCGTGTCTTCTTACAGAAACTGTACCGTTTTCTGCTTCTTTTTCACCGATGATTAACATGAAAGGAATTTTACCGATTTCGGCATCACGGATTTTTTTACCAGTTTTCTCGTTTCTACTGTCAATCAGTCCGTTAATTTCTTCTTCGGCCAGCAAATTTAATACTTTTTCTCCATATTCCACATATTTTTCACTAATTGGTAAAATTGTGAATAAATCTGGTGTTAACCAAAGTGGTAAATTACCTGCTGTATTTTCTAACAAAATGGCAATGAAACGTTCCATAGAGCCAAATGGCGCGCGGTGAATCATTACTGGTCTGTGTTTTTCGTTGTCTGCTCCAGTGTAAGTTAAATCAAAACGTTCTGGTAAATTATAATCCACTTGGATTGTTCCTAACTGCCATTGACGTCCTAATGCATCTTTCACCATAAAGTCTAACTTAGGTCCATAGAATGCAGCTTCGCCATATTCTACAACTGTTGGTAAACCTTTTTCTGCTGATGCTGTGATAATTGCTTGTTCAGCTTTTTCCCAGTTTTCATCAGATCCGATGTATTTTTCTTTATTCTCTGGATCTCTTAATGAGATTTGAGCCGAATAATTGTCAAATCCAAGATTTGTAAATACATATAATACTAAATCAATTACTTTTTTGAATTCTTCTAATAATTGATCTGGTGTACAGAATAAGTGAGCATCATCTTGAGTAAATCCACGAACACGCGTTAAACCGTGTAATTCTCCTGATTGTTCGTAACGATAAACTGTACCAAACTCTGCATAACGTTTTGGTAAATCGCGGTACGACCATTGAGATGTTTTGTAAATCTCACAATGATGTGGACAGTTCATTGGTTTTAACAAGAATTCTTCTCCTTCGTTTGGCGTTTTAATTGGCTGAAAACTATCTGCACCATATTTTGCATAGTGACCAGAAGTTACATACAATTCTTTTTGACCAATGTGTGGAGAAATTACCATTTCGTAACCCATTTTTTGTTGCTCTTTCAATAAGAAGTTTTCTAATTTTCTTCTCAAAGCAGCTCCTTTTGGTAACCAAAGTGGTAAACCTGCACCAACTTTTTCAGAGAAAGCAAATAAACCTAATTCTTTCCCTAATTTACGGTGATCACGTTTTTTTGCTTCTTCTAATAACTCAAGATATTCTGTTAAATCTTTTTGTTTTGTGAATGTAATACCATAAACACGAGTCAACATCTTGTTTTTCTCATCTCCACGCCAATAAGCTCCCGCAACATTCAAGATTTTTGCAGCTTTCACAATTCCAGTGTTTGGAATGTGTCCACCACGACATAAATCTGTAAAATTATCGTGTGTACAGAATGTAATATCTCCATCTTGTAGATTAGAGATTAATTCTGTTTTGTATTCATTGTCTTTGTATGTCTCTAATGCTTCTGCTTTTGAAACTGAATATAATTTGAATTCAGCTTTTTTCTTTGCATTCTCTAACATTGCTTTTTCTACTTTCGCAAAATCAGCTTCTGTAAATTTATCCTCACCAAAATCAACATCGTAATAGAAACCTTTGTCAATCGCAGGTCCAATAGTTAATTTAGCATTTGGATAAAACTCTAAAATAGCTTGCGCTAATAAGTGAGCAGATGAATGCCAAAAAGCTTTTTTACCCATTTCATCATTCCAGGTTAACAATTTGATCGTTGCATCTGTGGTGATTGGGGTTGTTGTTTCAACTTGTTGATCGTTTACTATAGCCGAAATTACATTACGTGCTAAACCTTCACTAATGCTTAGCGCCACGTCCATAGGAGTTACGCCACTCTCATACTGTCTTACACTTCCATCTGGAAGAGAAATGTTTATCATCTTACTTTTAGAATTTGTACTAGGATGCAAAATTACGAATTTTCTGTAAGTTGACGAAATTTTTAAAGGGTTGATTTTGTTTGATTATTGATTATTTAGAATATTTTAAATATTAACTAGATGTCATACTGAAACGAGTTCCTTTAGATTTGAAAATCTTAAATTGTAGTATAAAAAGAAGAGAAAAGAGTTTGAGTACACTATAACGAGTTCA
>NZ_JACAGG010000057.1:381-8178 GCF_030324375.1 Empedobacter sp. R132-2 | reverse complement strand
TGTCCAACTATAGCTTGTATCCTACTAAAGTGGGTGGATATTTTATGCCCTAAATTTATTTAGGACGCTATTGATTTAATGTCTATGAAGTGATGAAGTACGACACTCATAGTATTGAGATTTGAGATGTTAGTTATTAGACTTTTGTTATTGTATGTTCTTTTTTATTCATTGGTTTATTGTTTTATGAATAATGTATTCATGAATCCTTTGGATTTGGCTTGATACAAAAACATTTGAGATGTTTGCTATTATTATGTTCATTTTATTAATTACTTTTTTCTTGATAAAAAAGTAATCAAAAAATGAAGGCTTCAATTCTGGACGGTCAATCTTCATTTCGCTTCACTAAAATGTTTAAATCACTCCTTTCAGTCGGTAAACATTTTTACGTTTCACTTAACGGATTGACATTCGTCTGCGAATTTTTATGCCAGGTTATTGCTCTTAATTTTTAGCGTTTATTAGTGAATGATTTGTTGTAGTGTTCGTTCAATAACTTTTCGACATCAGACATTTTGTAGTAGATTTTGTTGCCTACTTGACAGAATGAAACCTTTCCTTCATTTCTCCACGTTTGAGCAGTTCGTTTTGAGATTTTCATTAGCATTAGAAACTCTTGGTTATCCATAAATGTTTCTTGTTTAGCTGCTAATGCTTTGTTTAATTTTTTAGTGATTTCCTCTAATTGGAATACGATCGCATCGTATTGATCCTTTGTTAAAATGATTGCTTCCATTTTCTAATTTGTTTAAGATTATGAAACAAATGAAGTACAGAAAAAAAAGTCCGTTAGTCCTGAAATGGTCTTGTCAGGACCATATCTTTTTGAATGGCTGATAGATAAAGACTTTTGATTTTTGAGGTTGAACGTATGAACAGGACTTTTTGGACCAAACAAAATCCTAACTGGGATAGTTAGGATTGCGAATATTATAGTAATTTATCTACATCAATTCGTTTTGCGTTATTCGGTCGTTTTTCTTCTCTTGATGGAGTGAGTATGGTTTTGACCGTTTCAATACTTACTTTATTTCCGTCTTTGTCTACAAAAGAATAAACAATCATTTTAGAAATCTCGTTTACATTTCCATCTAAATAATTTTTACCATTAATAAACAACTCTCTGTTTAATTGGTAAAATATGTCTACCAACTGATTGACCTTTCCATTGAATTGTAGTTTGTTGTAATTGCATTTTTCTTCTTTAACCACTTGTAATTCTTCCGTTAATGTTCTGATGTGTTGTAAGTGGTCAATTTTTTTGTTGCATTGCTCTGAATATTCTGGAAGCTTTGGATTGATAAAATGAATGTTAGCTTGTTCGTATTCGTATTTCTCATCAGTTAAGAAAAAGATCTGATCGCAATAATCCTCCATCTGTTCCAAATTTTTCTGCGTTTTATAAAAAGAAAAATATCGTTCTTCTGAATCTGCATTGATGTATCTTGGTGCAGGTCTTTCTTCGTCTTTAATCTCTATTGGTTTATATAAACCTAATCGAATTATTTCTTATGAAGTATAAATTTTCATTAAACGAGTTTTATTTCTTCCTTTTTCAAACAGAAATTCATTTACTGAAACTAACTTTTCAAACTTATTAATCCAATGTAGCTTATCTTTTGCATATAAAAGTTGATGTTTGATAAAATCAGCAATTTCAGAATGAGAAATCTCAAATATTTTGTCAATTAATGCTTGACAATACCCGTCATTTGTAAGAGGTTGCACCTCTATAATATCAAATTCTTTCGACTTTACATTGTGTAAAGCAACTTGTGTAAACTCTTTGAATTGTACAGTTTCTTTTATCAAATACTTCATCATAAATTAAGTTTTAGCAATTAACCTTTTATAGTGTAATTTGATGTAAATTAATGCATTACAAAGATAAAATGTGTCGTTAAAGATATTTAAAACTTCCTTATTCGATGTATTGCTCTATTCTTTATAATATATGCTTTTCAACCACAAACTAGCTTTTACTAAAAGGATTAATACAGGAACTTCGACTAGCGGACCAATAACTCCTACAAAAGCTTGTGGCGAGTGAATACCAAATATCGCAATAGAAACTGCAATGGCCAATTCGAAGTTATTACCTGTTGCTGTAAATGAAATAGATGCATTTTTATCATAAGGAACCTTCATTGCTTTATTGATAAAGAAACTGATGAAGAACATCAGTGCAAAATAGATCACTAATGGGATTGCTACTTTGATTACGTCTAAAGGTAATTCAAGTATTTTATCTCCTTTTAAACTAAACATTACCACAATAGTAAATAATAATGCATAGAGTGTTATGGGAGAAATTTTGGGCACGAATACACGATTGTACCATTCTATACCTTTCTTTTTAATTAGCGTGTATCTCGTGATAAAACCTATTAAAAATGGAATACCTAAATAGATCAATACACTTTGGGTTACTTCTATCATTGAAACCGAAACATTAAAATTAGCTAAACCTAATTTACTTGGCAATACATTGATAAATAACCAGACTAGAAAGCTATAACTCAATACTTGGAAAATACTATTTAATGCTACTAACATCGCTGTGTATTCTCGATTTGCTTTGGCTAAATCACTCCATACAATAACCATTGCAATACATCTAGCTAATCCAATAAGAATTAATCCAGACATATAATCTGGTTCGTCGTGAAGAAATAGTACCGCTAAGCCAAACATTAAAACCGTTCCGATTACCCAATTTTGGATTAAAGATATTCCGATTACTTTTTTATTTTTAAATACCTGTGGTAACAGAGAATAATCTACTTTGGCTAATGGCGGAAACATCATTATTATCAATCCTAAAGCTAAAGGAATATTGGTTGTGCCAATGCTCATACGCTCTAGTAAAACAGACATATTTGGAAAGATATAGCCAATTGTAACACCTAGAAGCATTGCGATAAAAATCCATAAGGTTAGGTATCTATCAAGGAATTTTAGTTTTGGTTGCATCGTTTATTTAGTGATTTGTGAAAATATGTACATCATTTCAGTTGCGATTTGTAAACTGCGTTGTTTGTAAACTTCTGTTTGATTGGTAGTACCATCCGATATTTTAGGATCTTCGTAAGTTATTGGAATTCGTTTTTCTGCACCTGCAATGAAAGGGCAACCTTCATCTGCTTGGGAACAAGTCATTATTGCTGCAAAATTTGATACAGGATTGAATGGATCATCATACTTCTTAGAAAAACCGATAACTGGTGAACTATTTTCATCATATTTTATCGCATAAATAGGATTATTACTATCTGCAATTTTTAGGATTTGAAAGCCTTGATTTTCTAATGTTTCTGCTACTTTAGGAAACAAAGCCGTTTTTTCTGTACCACCTGAATAACAATTGATATTTGATATATTATAATAAGCAGCAGCGAATTGTGCCCATATCTGTGCTAAATGACTTCTGCGTGAATTGTGTGTACAAATGAAATTGAGATTTATTGTCTGCTTATCATTGACTTTCTCTTGAATGTAAAAAACTAAAGGTTGTAAAACTACTTTTCTGTCTTCACAAATTTCTTGATTCAGAACATCATTCTGAATAGTGTTAAATAATTGTTTTTGCATTGGTTTAAAATTGAATAATTAAGTAGCCTAGTATGGAACCCAATAATACAATGAAAGCACTATTGATTTTTTTGAATTGAAAAACTATTACAGCACTAATCAACGCAATAACAATAGTTCTCCAATCGGTAATAGTTTCTTTCCCCATAACTATACATACTGATAGGATAATTGCTACAGACGCTACATTGACCCCATTTAAAAACGTACTAAATGAATCATTGTTTCTTATAAACTTCATTAAAGGATGTATCAAGGCAACCAAAATAAATGAGGGTAGAAAAATGGCTAAAGTAGATACAATAGCACCCGAAAGTCCGTTGATTTGATATCCAATAAAAGTTACAGATGAAAAAACAGGTCCTGGAGTAAATTGTCCAACTGCAATTGCGTCCATCAGTTGAATTCGCGTGAGTAATCCTTTATCTACCAACTCGGTATCTAAGAAAGCAAACAAAACGTAGCCACTTCCGTATAAAATTGATCCTATTTTTAAAAATGTCCAAAATAAGGATTGGTTTATCGTCGACAGAAACGATCCATTAAATAAAGGAAATAAAGCTAAAGGAACAAAGCTTTTCATGGAGTGGAGTTGGCGAAATTTTTTTACTAAAAGCATAAAAAAGCCAGCTCCAACTAATAAAAAAATTTCATTGATACCTAAAAGTGATAAGACTAATACAGCAATTGCTAAAACACCTAGGTAAACATTCTTTATCGCTTTTAAAAACAATGGATAAACGGCACCCATTATAATTGCAATAATGGCAGGTTTTATTCCATATAAAAAAGGTGAAAATTCTGGGATTTGTCCGTACTTCTGATAAAAATAGGCGAAAATTCCGGTAATCAAAACTGCTGGAAATATGAAACATAGTCCGGCAACTAATAGACCTTTCCATCCACCTTTATCATAACCGATATGAATTGCCATTTCAGTGCTATTAGGCCCAGGAATGAGGTTGGTAGCACCTAATAAATCTAAAAAATGCTGATCACTCATCCATTGCCGTTTCGCGACCACTTCTCTTTGCATCATAGCAATATGAGCTGCAGGGCCACCAAATCCAATTACACCGAGTTTAAAAAATAATTTCGCAATTTCCTTAATTTGTATCTTTTGATCCATATTGATTTTTATAGACAAAAATATAATATTAGCAACATCCAAAATTAGGTGTGCAACAAGAAGATTTTACTTCTTTCACTCTAAATTTGTTTTCAGTTGCAACGGGAATACCGCAAGCATCTTCCGCTAAACAAGCTGTTTTTTTATTTTTTAAAATGAAATGTTTTCCATTAAATTCAAGATCGTATTTACCAATGGTAGTTGATTGATATTCTACTTCCACTTCGGCATCTTCAATGCCTAATTTGTTTTCAGACAAACGAATAATATTTAATAATTTTCTTGGTTTTAAACGATGTTCGTAATCGTCTGCATTCCATAATTGGAAGTTCACCACTTTTTCATTTCTAATCACTCCACCACAATCAATAAATTTCTTTGTGATTTCTCCCACTTCTGTAACGTGGAAATGCTCTGGCACGAAAGTACCATCCTCTAATTGAAATTCAACATTTTGTAATGTTGGTAAGATTTCTTTGATTTCTGAAAGTTTCATCTTCTTAATATTATTATTTATTAATCGTAATATTACGATGTTTTATTTTAAAAAAATGCCTTAACAGCATTTCTCTATTTTTACATTTTGATTGAAAAAGTTAGAAAACTCATTTTGAATTGAAGCCCAAACCTTTTCATCTATACAATAACACACTGATTTCCCTTCGATGGAACCTTGAATAATTCCTATACTTTTCAATTCTTTTAAATGTTGAGAAATCGTGGCTTGTGCTAAACCTAATTCATCCACCAAATCCGTACAGATACACGCATTTTGCTTGATAATATGCTGAATAATAGCCACACGAGCAGGATGTCCTAATACTTTGAATAAAGTAGCTAGTTTATTTTGTTCGTCTGTAAATATTTCTGATTTAGTTGTTCCCATTATTGATTTATTATCATTGCAATATTACGATATAATTATTGAATACTAAAAAATTTAATGTTATTTATTTAATGTATTGCTCAACGGCTTTATCCAATTCTTTGTTTACGATTTTGGCATAAAAAAAATTCTGTTAAGTTTTACAACCCAACAGAATTCTATCTTATTTATATCTTAAAAATTGATTATTTAATCGTAATGAAAACGGCACTTTGCTATTAATATCTGACCATCTTCGTACTTGTAAATTAAACGATGTTCTTCATCTATTCTACGTGACCAAAACCCTGAATATTTATGTTTTAATGGCTCTGGTTTCCCTATACCAGTAAAAGGAGTACGTGAAATATCTTTCAATAAATCATTGATACGTTTTACTTTTTTCTTATCGGTTTTTTGCCAAAATAAATAATCTTCCCAAGATTCATCTACGAAAATATATTTCATCTATTCCTCGATTAATTCTCTTTCAAAAGATTGGTTACTTTTTAATTTTTCAATGGCAGCATCTAATCTTGATTCATTGATACGAGAAGATAATTCGTGATTTGTAGCCATTAAAGAATTGTACTCTTCTAATGACATTACCACAATACCTGAATCTTTCCCTCTGTTGATGATTAAGGTTTCAAAATTCTTCGAAACTCTATCTAAGTAAGATTTAATATCTTTTCTGAAATCTGAAACACTTGCTATTATCATAATCTTGTATTTTATTATGTACAAATATATGTACAATATTTTGATTTTCAAAATCTATCTTCTTACATCATTTTAAAATAAACATTTACTATTCAATGAATTGCTCTACTGCTTTGTCTAATTCTTCGTTTACGATTTTAGCATAAATTTGAGTTGTTCCAATATCAGAGTGATCTAAAAGTTTTGATACATACTCAATACGCATACCGTTAGCTAAGGCTTGGGTTGCAAATGTATGTCGGCTTAAATGAAAAGATAATGAGAATGGAAATTCTAATTCTTTGCCCATTCTACGCAATTTCTGACCACATAAAACATTTTTGCTACCGATTACTTTTAGTTGGTATTCGTTGGATTGTTCGAAGAAATTAGCTTCTGAAATGATTGGAAAAATAAAATCATCTGGTTCGGAAGTTTCTTTTTTGTATTTGTTTAAAATCTCTAAAGCAGATTGACCTACCTTGAATTGATGTGAACGTTTAGTTTTACGGATGTTTAATCTGATACGTTGTTCGTTTTCATCGTAGTTTTTCCATTGTAAGGTAACGACATAACTAAAACGTAATCCTCCGGCATAACAACTAAAAATAAACATATCTCTGAAGTAGGTATCTGTTTGACCAAATGAACTCTTGTGGTTTTTTAGCTGCTCGATTTGTTCTTTGTTTAAAAACAGTCTTGTACTCTTGTCTTTTTTGATTCGTACACTTGCAAATGGGTAAGTATTTAAACTGATGACTTCTTCACGAATGGCATCTTTAAACATTATGGCTAAAATTGAACATTTGTATTAAAACTAACATTATTAGTAATTTATGAACAAATTGAAATAACTGTAAGAAAGCTTCTTTACCAAAAAGGACGCAAGTTTAACAAATTGTGGAATGCCAAGGTATTTTTTCGTTTAAATCATGACCTAAAAATAAACGAATATCCAAACAGTTATTGCAATAGCGAATCAATGCTCTGTTGCTATTAATATTATTTAGATAACTGTCCATTCAAATCTTGAAAGAGACAATTAGATTATGAAATAAAACAAATTTCTACAATTAAAAACATGATAGCTTTGAAATTTCATATAGAAAACTTGCTGAAAAGGCGAGAGTCAATTTAGCGTAATGAGCGTAAAAATGGCTTACTGTTCGCGCAATCTTCCTCTCGTAAACCCAAAATAGTAACTCAAAAAGCGTGCTTTTCTCGTCAAAAACCTCGTATCTCACTTCTCACATCTAAAATTCTCAAAAAATATTTCCCATCGTACCAGCAACTTAAGGGAAGAATGTAAATTAATTGTAAAATGAGTTTGGAAGTTCGGAAAAATGGGTTGTATATTTGCAACCGCAATACGAAAGAAGAGTAGTGTTGTAATTGAAATAAGGACTTATATAGCGACAAAATTTATTTAAAAATAAATTTGTGAGTTTAGAAATAAGTTTTACCTTTGCCATCCGATTCCGAAAGGGGTTTGAGAGTGAAAGTAAGA
>NZ_JACAGG010000057.1:0-281 GCF_030324375.1 Empedobacter sp. R132-2 | reverse complement strand
ATTGACTTATAGAAATAAAAACTTTAAAATTTGTCAAAATAAATTTTGTTAGTTAAAAAAATAAGTTTTACCTTTGCCATCCGATTCCGAAAGGGGTTTGAGAGTGAAAGTAAGAATTGACTTATAGAAATAAAAACTTTAAAATTTGTCAAAATAAATTTTGTTAGTTAAAAAAATAAGTTTTACCTTTGCAACCGCAATTACCGAGAGGTTTTGCTAAGATGAGAAGTTCATTTGAAATTATAAAATATACAGAAGAAAAAATAGCCGAATAAAACGAA
>NZ_JACAGG010000056.1:0-8283 GCF_030324375.1 Empedobacter sp. R132-2 | reverse complement strand
TTGGACAAATCCTTAGAGAAAATTTATGTAAAGAATAAAAGACAGCGTACAACTTCGGTTCAGTAAAAGCTATAACACCTTTTATGTAAAATAGAATTAAAATAAAAGAAGTCTATCAGAATATTTTTGATAGACTTTTTTATTTGTTGTTCAGTTGCATAGTTGCATCTACTTTTTATTTATATTTTTTATAAAATTCTGATTGCGACTTTGACGAGCAATTAATTTTTAACCCCGTAGGGCAAGGTTCGTTATTTGTTGGAAATACTATAGTTCACAGAGGTTTTTTGCCCCAAATAACACACCTTGCTATTTTCTGATTTTAGCATAAAAATTAATAAAACAATGTGTTTTATACTACTTGCTTATTTCTATGAAATACTACTTTTTAAAATCTCATAACTATACTATATATCAACAACTTACAATAAAAATTACTACTTTTTTAAAAAATATTTACTAATTTATTTTTGTAAAAACTTAATAATCAAAGGAATATAATTTTGAATCGGGGTTTCCCCGATTACTGCTTGCTATTCCTACTTTCATTCGGAATACTATTTTTTCATCTCAATTTCACAATTTAAAATCGTGTAGAAAGAGTAAAAATATATTATCTATATATTAATAACGAATTGACTATAAGTTGTTTAACATTATTTTTAAAACAATTATATATAATTTATATATTTTTAAGAAAATAAAAATATATAAAATAATGATAACCAATAAATTAACTCCACCAAGTGGAGTTCCCTCTCGCCCCTCACTATTCCGATCAAATTTCACGTAAAAAAGAGTTCCGATTTTTACTTTCCTTTTTTCTGAAAAGGCAATATTGTGATTTACTATGTCCGTACAAATCCATATCTTGCATCTAATTGAAATTTTAAGACATTTTTTAAGAAAAATTAGCTTAAAAAAAAACCATTTTAGAAAAGAAAAAACGAAAAAAAAGAAAGCCATTTCAACAAGTGCAGCATCACTAAATTTTATATAAAAAGTGAAACGGCTTTATGCTAAAATTTAATGGTGCGAAACTTACCTTTGTTTTCTTTTGATTTGTTTGGAGAAGCTCCAGATAAAATGCTGTTGGAAGAATTATAACTCTTGATGAATTTTATTCGCAATCACATGAGCGGTATTTTTTACATAAGGATCTGAATAGGCTTCATCGGCATTTGAAATAAAGTGCCTTAAAATGGCTTCAAGTGCATAAGCTTCATGATACTTGAATGAGATTGTAAATATTTTATCGTTTTTACGCTCTGTAATCGCTTTTCTAAGTAATTTACTATATAAGTCATCAGAAATTGACAAAATAGCTTTAAACGCAAAATTATCGCCTTTAAATTCATTATCGTAACTATCCAGTACATGCAAGACTGCATTTAAGTTGCTTATATTTAGTTTTAGTTTGATTTTCAGCATCATTTATCGTTGTAATGTCCTTTCGCTGATAGAATATGAACCGAAATAACATCATCGTCAATCGAATAGACTAATCGATGTTTATCCGTTATCTTTCGGGCATAACATCCTGCTAAATCATACTTTTTCAAAGTAGGTTTACCTGTGCCTGTTCTTGGGTGTTCTGCTAATTCTTTAATTAAGGTGACTGCTTTTTTAAAAGCTTTAGGCTCCGATTTCTTTAACTCTTTTAAATCTACATCCGCCTGAGAAGAGAAAATGATTTTATAACTCATAAACTATCAAAGTATGCGTCTAAATCTTCTTTTGATTTTATAGTTATTCCTTTTCCTTCCTTGATTTCTTGTTTAGCATCTTTAATTCTTTGGATCATTTCTTCTGAAAAATAAAGATCATTTTGAGAAATAGGTGTTAGCACATAAGCGTGCTTACTTCCTCTTCTAATGACTACTTTTTTTCCTTTGTCGACCATATCAAAAAAATCTTTCTGACGTTCTCTAAACTGTCTACTTGTTGTTTCTACTATTGCCATTGTGTAACTATTTGTGTACACAAATATACAGATAAATTTTATTTTGAAAAAATCCGCCCCCCCTGGTGCGCATAAAAAAGTCACGTCAATTTGTTTTTGTTTTTCCACTCTAACGAAAACAGTGCATTTCACGCAAGCTCCCAAAAGTGATTTTTCGAAGAAAATCACACCCTTAAAAACTAAAAAATTACCATGTTTTTGTATTAATTAAACATAGCTTATCTAACATTACTTATCGGCTTTCGACAAAAAACGGATATATATATGTATATCATATATATTACAAGGATTGAAAAAAGTCTTACTACCACTTTTATAATACTTTATTACCACTTTTATAATACTTTGATTTAACCCAACTGCAACTTTTATAATACTTTCTACCTCTTACTGTTTTACAAGTGGTAGAAAGTATTATCTTTGTGGTAGTAAAGTTTCACTAATATGAAAATCAATAATAAAGAAGTATTACAATCTTATATTTTAACAACTGCGAAATATGATTATTCAGTTTATGAAAAGCGTATTCTATATCGAATCATTGAACAATTGCAATCTTTAATAGAGGGGAAGGAGTTAAATAAGAGATACTCTTTAAGGGAGTACCAACACGGAAATAAAAAACTTTTCGAATTCATATTTCCCTTTTCAGCATTCAAAAAAAATGAAGAAGATAAAAATCATGCTCAAATAAAAAAAGCTTTACTTTCTTTAGAAAAAAAAGGATTTGAATATGAGGATGATAGAGTATGGAAAACTATTAATATTTTATACTTCCCTGAGTTAGAAAAGTACAAAGAAGATGTTCAATTTACTTTAAGAGAAGAAATTGTAGAAGCTTTTTTAGATTTTTCGAAAGGTTTTAAAAAATACGAGTTAAAAACTGCAATGGAATTTGAAAGTGTTTATTCTATGAGATTTTATGAATTACTTTCTAACCAAAAAAAACCTATAAATTACTCTATAGATGATTTAAAAGAAATATTTGGTCTAATCGGTAAATATAAAAACAGACCTTCTGGATTTATAGAAAAAGTTGTAGAGCCTGCAAAAATTGAACTTGATAAATGCAGTCCTTATACATTCTATTATGAGAGAATTAAAACAGGTCGAAAGATTACAGGTATTCGTTTTATTCCGATCCATCAACCGCAATTTGAAGATGAATCATTGAAGAAACAAAAAGTAATGAAACAAATGTCAAATCGTTGGTTTATTCCTAAAAACATAGAAGATTATTTAAAGTACAATTACGAGTTTACCGATAAAGAATTAAACAACAATCTTAGCTTATTTGAAAGTCTATATAATCATCTTTCTGAAGAGGAACTATTGGATTTCTTAGTCGAACTAAAAGCTCAATCTGTAGTCTATGAAATTAAAAATCTAAAAGCATACCTTATTGGTTCTTTAAAAAAGAAATCTGAACAGATTTTTGAAGAAAAGTACTTAAATAAATGACTGACTTAACACATGGTCATTTACTAGACATGTCCTACATTTGACCAACTAGACAAAAATTACCTTCATGAATTACATTGATATAAAAAACGCTTGCGAAAAAACTAATAAAAGTGAAAAAACAATACGAAGATTATTTGCAAAAGAAGAGTCTAAGCCATATATCCAAAAAAAAGGGAATAAGAATTTAATTGAAGTAAATTATCTTTTCTCTGTCTATGAGGCTGTACAAAAAGAAAATAAACGACCTACCCAAAACATAGACATGACCAACAAAAGACCAACTAATGATGAGTTAAATGATTTAAAAACTAAACTTGCTCTATATGAACAAGAAATAAGATTAAATAAATCTTTACATGAACAAGAATTAAAGAATAAAGAGTTGCTTTTACAAGAAAAAGAGGGTAGAATAATCGACCTACAAAAGACAATTCTCCTTTTAGAAGCCCCAAAAAAAGAACCAGAATTAAACCAAACAGAACAAATACCGAAAAAGAAAAAAAGATGGTGGCAATTTTAGATATACACTTCCTTATTTAGTTAGTTTTTCACTTTATTATAACTAATTTTTGATTGCGACCTTGACGAGAAATCAATCCATTGTCCCGTAGGGCAAAGGCGTTATTTTTTAGCAAAAATTTAATTTAAGGCTAATATCCTACCTAAGTAAAATAAGATAAGGTAATCACTTTTTCTTTTTTAAAAAAAGTGATTACTACCACTATAAAGCACTGAATATAATACAATTACATTAACAGCTTTAATCTTTCTATTTTTTTTTCCGCATTAATGCGTTAAGATATTAAATAATAAACTTTTTAAATTCCTATAAAATACTAACTATCAATACTTAAATGTATTTTTCAGAGTTCTAAAAAAGTAGGCGGTATTTAATAGCAAGATGTGTCTTTGTTCGTACAAACTTTTCAAGTTATAAACCAAAAACTTCTTGCCTTTTTGACAAAAGGGGAAAAAATCTACGGAACTTGATTTTAAAATTCTATTTATCTAAATAGAATTGACCGATATAAATAAACGTAAAACAACGAATTTAGAGGATTCTAAATGCGTTGTTTTGTGTGAAGGTATTTATTCAAAACGGCACTACTTTAAAATCAATAATTTAACCCGAATTGTTTTGGTGTATAATAAGAATTATGTTAAGTAATGAAATAGATTAATAAAGTATCAATTGTAGAGTTTCGTGATCCATGATTGAGAATTTAAAAATTTTAAATAAAAACCTCGCTATTCATACAAATGTTATTTAGATAATATAGACTATCAAAGAATTTATTACTTTTAACAAAGTAATTACACGAAATACGGATATAGGGAATATTTCACGAAACTTTTCTATTATTTACTTCGTAAATTACTATGTTATGCGACATTCTATGAAAACAACCGCAACAAAAGGAATTCAAGTAATTTTGATAATTATTTTTTCGGTAATAATTGCAAGTTTGTTCGGAGCAATACTTAACCAATTTTCATATTCTGTTTCCTCTGAATTTTTCACGAATTTTCTATTCGGAAATTTTGGAACTAATGAATGGAATTTTAAAAATGAAAGACTTGAAGCGTCAATTGTTGGAATAATTGGTTCTTATTGGGTTGGTTTGATTTTGGGAATAATTTACGCGATAATTTTTCTCTTTATGAGGACTGAAAACAATCTAAAAAACATTAAAAATGCAATTCTAATAAATATCGGATTTTCAATTTTAGGAAGCTTGATTGCATATTTGATTGCTAAAATTTTCGTTGACTATAAAAACAGTGGAGTTTTTATGGAGTTTGGAACTCAAAATCCACAAAATTATCTTGAAGCTGCGTTTATGAATACTGGAAGTTATTTCGGTGGAATTGCTGGAATTGTAGCCGGAATAATTTACCTGTTGAAAAAAAGTCAAAAAACTGAAAATCAAAAGAACGTCGCATAACATTGTATTGGCGAAAAACGGGGTGAATACTGTCTTTGAGAAATGATTTAGCAGTATCCGCAAAAAACTTTTCTACTCTCCTATTTTTTACTAATTTAGTCGGTAGAAAAAGTTTTTGCTCAGGTTCGGTTTTTTTTTGAAAATGTCTGCAAAGTAGCCCGTTCTTCGCCAATACTTTTTCCGTTATCGGCAATACGAAATAAAGTAGTTCAGAAAAAATATTATATTTGCAACATAAATAAAAAGTAAGCAGAAAATGTAAAAATTAATTTCTTAGACAATCTAACAATCAGCTCAAAAAATTGGGCTCCCACTTTTGTTAAACTCAAAAAGAAATTAATTATGCTTACGATTCAAAATTTATCCTATTCACATCCCAATAAAAATACGCTGTTTACTAATTTAAGTATGACAGTAAACCATTCCGATAAAATTGCATTAATTGGCAATAATGGTGTTGGAAAATCTACTTTACTCAAACTTATAGCCAAGGAATTAGAACCTGATGACGGACAAATTTCCTCCGAAACCAAACCCTATTATATTCCTCAAATTTTCGGTCAGTTTAATGATTTGACAATTGCCCAAGCCTTACAAGTTGAAACCAAACTCAATGCTTTACACGAAATTTTAAACGGAAGTGTAGATGAAAAGAATTATAGCCTTTTAAATGACGATTGGACGATAGAAGAAAAATGTCAAGAAGCCCTAAGCTATTGGGATATTTCTGATTTATCACTATCTCAAAAATTAAGCGAATTAAGTGGAGGACAAAAAACAAAAGTCTTTCTCGCAGGTATATTTATTCATCAACCATCATTTGTTTTATTAGATGAACCCAGTAATCATCTTGACAAATCCAGTAGAGACTTACTATACGATTTTATTCAAACCTCAAGAGCAACTTTTATAATCGTTAGCCACGACCGAGAGTTACTTCAGTTATTAAATCCTATTTGTGAGCTCAACAGAAATGAAATTAAAGTTTATGGCGGAAACTATGAATTTTATAAAGAGCAAAAAGAAATTGAACAAAACGCCTTAAGTCAAGATATTCAGAGCAAAGAAAAAGCACTTAGAAAGGCGAAAGAAAAGGAGCGAAAAACAATTGAACGACAACAAAAATTAGATGTTCGAGCAAAAAAGAATTTAGGAAAAGCTGGACTTCCCAAGATAGTATCAGATGCTTGGAAGAATAATGCTGAAAGAAGCTCAGCAAAAATTGCCGGAGTTCATTCAGATAAAATTAATGGTATAAAAGAAGAACTTCAAGATTTGAGGCTTTCCGTTTCTGATATAGAACAAATGAAATTTGAATTTGATTCTTCCAATCTTCATAAAGGTAAAAATCTGTTTATAGCAGAAAATATCAATTTCGCATATAAAACAGGAGGTTTATTATGGGAGAAACCTCTAAACATTCAAATTGTCAGCGGTGAACGAATTGCTATCAACGGAAAAAATGGAACAGGAAAAACCACACTTATCCAAATAATACTCGGAAAACTTAAACCAACGGAAGGAAAAATATTTATTGCTGAAAGTCATTCTGTTTATATTGACCAAGATTATTCTTTAATCAATAATCATTTACAGATTTATGAACAAGCTCAAGAATTTAATCAAACCGGCCTTCAGGAACACGAAGTAAAAATCAGATTAGACCGTTTTTTATTTTCAAAAGATGATTGGGATAAGCCTTGTCATACATTGAGTGGCGGAGAAAGAATGCGGTTAATGTTGTGTTGTTTAAACATTGCTAATCAATCTCCCGACATTATTATCTTAGATGAACCTACCAATAATTTAGACCTTCAAAACATCGAAATTTTAACCAATGCAATCAATGAATATGAAGGAACTTTAATTGTAATTTCCCACGATAAAACGTTCTTACAAGAAATAAATATTGAACGAACTATTGAATTAATGAAGTAAAGCCGATAACATCGGTTTTGCAAGAGAGCGGGTTATTGTTTCCGTTCAAAGATTTTTGTTATATTTAAAGTTCCGTCTTCGCTTGGAAGTCTTATGCTAAAATCCGCTCCCTCGCAAAGCCCGAAAACGTTGTGCGTCATAGAAAAACTCACTCAAAATTAGAAAAATATAAAAATGACAAATGAAATAATAACTCACGAGAACAAAGAATTTAAAAATGTTGATTATTCTGGAAAAACATTAAGAAATAGAGAATTTTTTAAATGTAAGTTTATATCGTGCATTTTCGTAAAAAGTGACTTGAGAGGAAATAGTTTTGAAGAATGCACTTTTCAGGACTGTAACTTTTCAATGACAGAAATAGAAGGAACGGGTTTTAGAAACGCAAGCTTTATAGGAAGCAAAATTCTTGGAATTGATTTTACAAGATGCAACAATTTTGCATTTTCTTTCAGATTTGAGAATTGTATTATGGATTATTGTACATTTTTTGGGACAAAGTTAAAGAATACGCACTTTGTAAAATGTTCTCTTAAAGAAGCAGATTTTACTGAATCGGATTTATCTTCAGCAGTTTTTAATGACACAGACCTTACAGGAACGAGGTTTTTAAATACTATACTTGAAAAGGCGGACTTTAGAAATGCAAAAAACTTCGCTATTGACCCTGAATTTAACAAACTTAAAAAAGCAAAATTTTCTGCATTTCAACTAGAAGGATTGCTATATAAATATCAATTGATTATTTCTTGAACAAAAAAAAATAATTACGAACGCACAACACCGTATATAAGCTATGGCTCGTTCTGTGCCTATTTGGAAAATCCTGCGGTTTGCCAAAGTTAGTTTATATTTGGAGAGGTTCGTGCCGAGACACGCCACAGCTCATATACATAACGTTGTACGACATAGTAAAACCGAACCAAACAAAATGAAAGTCAGAGAAGAAAAGTTAAGAACAATTATAGAATG
>NZ_JACAGG010000055.1:0-9103 GCF_030324375.1 Empedobacter sp. R132-2 | reverse complement strand
TTCGTTCAAACACCTCAACTTTTTTATTCCAATAATTTAGAGTTGAATTGCATTTCGATCCTAAATCGTCGGATTTTTAACTCTTTTTTCAATACTCAAATCCTTTTTTAAAACGGGCACTGAGGCATTCGAAGTGCAGAACCGTATCCAATATGTCATTTCGGGGTATTGAGAAATCTTTCTATCACTTTTTTATTCATAGCATATCTATTTTAATTATAGGTATTCACATGCCCTTCGGGGAAGAGAGCAAAAAAGTAATCAAAAAACTCTTGGCCGTAAACCTCTCTACTCAAAATGTTTTCACTCCACTAAAGATTAAAAAAAACTATGGGCTAAAATCTTTTTAACGTTGTACTCAAACATTTTCTTAACGTGAGAGTTTTAATGCCAGTTTCTTAATCCTTTTTTAATATTCAAATTCGTTATCACTTTTAACAACGGATTTTAGAGTCGACATACGATTTGCAGACGAGCTTCAATCCATTGAAACAAGCGTAAAAAAGATTAGTGAGCGTATGCGAAACATTTAATCTTTTTAGTGCGTGAAATGGGAATTGAACGTCGAAAATCGCGGTCTTGATTTTTTTTGTTCGTTTTTTCATCAAGGAAAAAACGAATGTAAAATACTTTCTATCACTTTTTTATGAGCAAAAAAGTAATCAAAAAACTCTTGTCCGTAAACCTCTCTACTAAAAATGTTTTCACTCCACTAAAGATTAAAAAAAAACTATGGGCTAAAATCTTTTTAACGTTGCACTCAAACATTTTCTTAACGTGAGAGTTTTAATGCCAGTTTCTTAATCCTTTTTTAATATTCAAATTCGTTATCACTTTTAACAACGGATTTTAGAGTCGACATACGATTTGCAGACGAGCTTCAATCCATTGAAACAAGCGTAAAAAAGATTAGTGAGCGTATGCGAAACATTTAATCTTTTTAGTGCGTGAAATGGGAATTGAACGTCGAAAATCGCGGTCTTGATTTTTTTTGTTCTTTTTTTTATCAAGGAAAAAACGAATGTAAAATACTTTCTATCACTTTTTTATTCATAGCATATCTATTTTAATTATAGGTATTCATATGCTCTTCGGGGAAGAGAGCAAAAAAGTAATCAAAAAACTCTTGTCTTTGATTTTCGACGCTCAAAATAAGTTTCAGCCATTGAATGTTTTAAATCATTTGCTACGCAAATAGTAAAACATTTTAACCATTTTCTTCAACTTTTTGACACTCGCCTCCAAATCATATGACATTTTTTTAATCCTTTTTCAAATACATAATACATTCTACTTTTTACATAGTACAACTCTAAAATCTCAATTCTCATATCTAACATCTAATCTGTACATCATACATTTAACTCATTACTTATAACTCATTACTTACAACTTAAATCAGGTAGTAGCCCCAATAAATTTGGAAAATGATATGAAAGGATTTACTTTTAATGTGCGAAAAAAAGAGTATAACCTAACTGTCAAAGTCTCATTACCGAGGCTCAGATAGAGAGCGAGTAAAGAAAGGGGAACCTTTTCTTTACGTTCCGTTAAATGTTATAAAACGGAGAATTGTTCTTTAAAAGAATGGTTAAAACGAACAGACTTTGTCTGGTGGTTTTTTACGGATGAATGGAATTTGTTTCGTTCTCATTTTGTGTTGGGTTTTATGGAACGATGTTTCTCGTGTATGAAGATATACTAGCAAAAAAAAGCAAGGCGGCTTCACACTTTAGAGTCAAGGGCGACCAAACCCTACTTATAAAACTTTCGATTTAATAAGTCACTATCTAAAGCATATGTGAAAACCGCCCATGCCGTATACGAAAGTACAAAACTTTTGAGACATGGAGCGATTTCACGATACTCTCGATAGTAAAATTGGTCGTTTTGACTCGAGATTCATCGTTTAATTATGACTATTAAAAGTCTAATTATCAATTCGCTTATACAAATATAATAATATTATTTCAATATCCAACAAGTTGGATAAAAAACTTTTATTAAATGAAGAAATTATTTGATTTTGAAACTACTCAATTTGACTTTGACTTGATAAATCACGTGAAAAATCTTAGGAAGGAACATGGATTTACTAAAGATGAACTCAGTTTAAAAATGGGGGTTGCTAAATCTTTTGTTGGGAATGTAGAATCTGCTACACAGAGACACAAATACTCAACCCGTCACATCACTCTTTTAGCAAAAGCATTCGGGTACAAAAATATTGGTGAGTTATTAAACTTTCCAATTCCACAATACGACAGAATTAAAGTTACGGTAGAACAGACTTATAATGAGGCAGGCACTAAAGTATTGAAAAGTGAAGTGGTGAAGGTTGTTGAGATAAAATAATATGTTATATTTTACAAATTATCACAAAAAATCTAAAGGACTTGGTGTAGATTTTTTATCAATATCTGTAATGTGCGTATAAATCATGGTAGTTCTAATGTCGTTATGACCTAATAATTCTTGAACTACACGTACATCAATTCCACTTTTTATAAGATGAGTAGCATATGAATGTCTTAAAGTATGTACGCTGCCTTTTGATAAAACACCAGCTTTACTCATAGCATTTTTTAAAATTAATTGGACGCTTCTTTCGCTGTATTGATTCCCTTTAGCCCCTTCAAACAAAAAGTCTTTAGGTTGATAAACCTTATAGTATTCTCTCAATAATAACAAAAGTTTATCTGGCAAAGCTACTATTCGATCTTTGTTACCTTTACTTTGACGAATAAGAAGTAAATCACTTTCCGATTTTATATCTGCAATTTTTAAATTTATCAATTCGCTTAGTCGCAATCCACAGCTATAGATTATGGTAAGAATAGCTTTATGTTTTAAATTTTCTGTTGCATTTAATAAATTTCGTACTTCTTCTTGAGAAAAGAAAGTTGGTAATTTATTAACTTTTCGTTTTGGATAAAGATAATTTAATTCAATTTTCTGATTTTCAACTAATTCAAATACTTTTTTAATTGCTCCAACCAAAGAACGTTGATAGGAAACACTGATATTTTCTTGAATTACTTTTGTATTGATAAACAATTCGATTTCTGAAATAGGAATTTCATCTAATCTATTGTATTTTTCCATCTGTTCTAAGAAAACTTGGGTGTAACCACAATACGATTTTATGGTATTGTTTGCATATCGTTGTAATTTTAATCGATTTTGCAACGTTTTTAGAATTGTTTCGCTATCCATACATTCATTATTACATTTTACATCAAATTACTTCGTGATACATGAATTTTATTTTAGTAAGTGTCTAATTTACAAAAAAATAATTATATTTGTTTTTAATTTTACGAAATGCAGATATAGGTGATTTTTTACGAAACAAAAGCTAGATCAGTTTCGTGAAAAAACAATGTTGGCGGTAATTTTACCAAACAGAATGTTGAACATAAAAAAGTATAATCCGATGAAGCTATAAGTAACTGTCCAAAATAAACAACGTAAAACTTTTTCATTGCTTTCAAAAAGTAGTGAAAATTTCTATTATCAACATTTAAAAATTAGAAAAATGACACAGTTACAAATGATTGACAAAACAAAATATATAGCTCAACAAGACGAAAATGTTTCCGCCGTTTTTATGTATGGTTCATTTACCAAAAACGAAGGAGACAAATATTCTGACATCGAATTTTACATCTTCTTGAAAAATAAAGAAAATTTCTCGACAGAAAAATGGGTAAATCAAATTCATCCTTTGGCTTTATATTTTACAAACGAATATGGAAGTGAAGTTGCTATTTTCGAGAATATGGTCAGAGGAGAATTCCATTTTTTAAAAACGGAGGAAATTGAAATTATCAAATCTTGGGACGGAATTGTTGAATTTAGCGATTTTGACCAAATGAACCTAACCGACAAAGATGGACTTTTAACGAAAACGCTTAATCAAATCAAAACGAAATCGCCCGAAAGAATAACAAATGAAAATATTTTGTGGTTAAGCCAATCATTACTGAATGTTGTACTGACAACAAGCAACTTGATTAAACGAGAAGAATTTGCTCACGCTCATCACAGTTTATCAAATGTGCAGAAATACTTGCTTTGGCTTATAAGAGCAAGAACAAGCAAAACGCAACATTGGGAAAGTCCGACTAAAAGTCTCGAAAAGGACATTGACACGATTTGGTATTCAGAGTATAAAAAAGTAACATCAGATTTAAATCCCAAAAACATCGTTTTGGCTTTTGAGAACTCATTAAATTTATCGGAAAAACTATTTGATGAACTAAATATTGAACCCAAACTGAAAGAAATCCTACACAAAATAAGATAAAAAAACTACCGCCAACATCGGTTTTGCAAAAGAGCGGGTTAAGTGGTTAATTCAAGGTTTGTGCATTTAATCCGCAAAACCATTTTTTATTTGCTTTTAAAATGTAAATTAGCAAATAGAAAAAATGGTTTTGCTTAAGTTAGTTCAAAATTGAAAGTTTAGTCTTTCTAATCCGCTCCTTCGCAAAGCCGTCAAACGTTAGCTGCAATACGATATGAATGACCGCACAACAAGATTACAGCAAAAATTTTGGGAAATAGAGAGAAATAAAAAATCTGAAATTTTTTCAAAATTTTTATTAGAAGAAATTGGCAAAAATTATTTTGAAATACTTGCTTTTGATTTCTCCGATAATTTTATTAAAAATGCGGAAAAGTACCCGCAAAATAAATATGAGAGAAATCTTTTTCAACAAATTGAATTGAATAAAGAAAAAGAAGTCGTAAATTATTTAAACGAATTTTTTGAACAAATTGGAAATAATTTTGTTTTTATATTTTCCTACCACTATAATTTTGGCTTAACTAAAATGCAAAAAATAGAAGTTATAGAAAACTGGCAAAGATTACTTGAATTTGATGGTGATGAAATAATGATTTTTAATCCTGAAAACGGAAAATTCATAAGTATTGAACTAACAGAAGAGTTTATGATTAATAAAGAGGAAAAAGGGCGAATTAAATTTTACGAATTAACACCTTCTGAAAGATAATTCGTACTGCAGCTAACATAGTATTTGCGAAAAAACGGGCTGAAGGCTAACTTTTTTGTCAATATTTTCCGCTCGCAAAATTGCTTTTCTTAAAACTTTAATCTAATTTAGTTTCAGCCAAGCAATTTGCTTGAACGGACGAACTTGAACTTTCGTTCAACTTCTCTCCCGTTCTTCGCAAATACTCGGCTCGTTATCTGCAACACTATAAAAAAACCGCAAATGAAAGGGAAACATATACTATCAATTATTTTTTCAATTTTCACAATATTGACTTTTGGTCAGCAAAAAAACAAATATTACAATAACAAGATTGGTTGGGAAATTTCTTTTCCTGAAAGTTTTAAGGATATGAATTTGAATAAGCAACCTGTTCAAATCGTTGTGGCTAAAAACACAGTTGAACAAAATCCAAAAATCTCTAAAGCAAAAAATGAAACAGAAGAAATTAAATATCAAGGATTAAATTACAACTTCTTTTATGCAATAATTGAAAATAACCAAGAAGATATTGACTTAAAGAAAAAAGCTGAAGAACAGAATAAATCTTTGATTGACGCCTTAAAAATTTCAAATCCACAAACAAAATTCGACACAAAATATTCAACCGAAAAAATAGATAATATAAAATTTTATAAATCATATTTAACTATGGACTTGGGAAATAATATTTCTCAACATTTTATAGTATATTTTGCTAAAATTAAAGATTTTTACGCCAATTTTTCGATAGTTTATGCAAATGAAAACGAGGAAACGAAAGAAATAATAAAAGCGTTCAAAGATTCAAAATTCGAGAATTAAAAGTGCTGCAGATAACATGGGTTTTGCAAGATGCGGGATTGAAGGAAATCTCAGAAACATTCCATAAAATACCCGCAAAAAACTTTTCCATTTTTTAGTTTTTTCGTAATTTTAAAAAATGGAAAAAGTTTTTGCTAGCGTTCGGTTCTCCTCTCCACTTCCAGTTGCAGTAGCCCGCACCTCGCAAAGCCCTTTTCCGTTATGTGCAACCCTACCAAACCGACCGCTAACAAAAAAACCGACAATCATCAGATTGAAAAATGAAAATAAAATTATATCTTTGCGACAGACAAAAAAGGAAATGGTGTTCTTCCTTACCCAACCGCTTTAAAGAGCTGATGACGCCTGATTAATTAAGTATAACAATTTAATCAGGATAATTATGTCTAAAAATAAACAAAAGTCTATCAGCGAAAAGTTAGTTTTTCAAATTAAACTCTTTTTCAGAAAATATCCTTCACTTCCGTATATTCTTAAATGGACATTAATTTGTTCTTTTATTGGCGTTTTAATTGGTTCTGCTTCGGCTGGATTTTTACAATCCTTGAATTGGGCAACCGATTTTAGAGAAAATAATTTGTGGCTCATTGCCTTACTGCCAATTGGCGGTTTTCTTATTGGTTTACTTTATTTTTATTTTGGCAAAGATGCCGAAGCTGGAAATAATTTACTCATCGACACTATTCACGAACCCAAACAAGTTATTCCGTTCCGAATGGCACCGTTTGTTTACATTGGTACAATTGCTACCCATTTTTTTGGTGGTTCGGCAGGACGTGAAGGCACCGCTTTACAAATGGCAGGTTCTATTGCTGACCAATTCAGCAAACCGTTTAAACTTTCGGCATCTGACAGAAAAATTTTAATTATATCAGCAGTTGCTGGCGGTTTTGGTTCTGTGTTTGGAACACCGCTTGCAGGTGCAGTTTTTGCGATAGAATTTTTCCTCATCGGTCGTATTCGATATAATGCTTTATTCCCTGCATTCATAACCGCTATAATTGCCGACATTGTAACAAAACTTTGGCAAACTCCACACACACATTATCACATCAATTCAATTCCCGATATTTCTTTTCTCAATATTATTTATGCAATTGTTGCTGGAATATTCTTTGGCTTTTGTGCTTCAACTTTTAGCAAAGTCATTCATAAGACAGGTAATATTTTCAAGTCAAATATTTTGTATCCACCATTAAGACCTTTTGTGGGTGGTATTATCGTAGCTTTATTTGTTCTAATTTTAGGAACAACAAAATATATTGGTTTAGGTATTCCTACAATCGTTCAATCTTTTGACCAACAATTACCAGCGTATGATTTTGCTATAAAAATGATTTTAACAATCATCACGCTTTCGGCAGGATTTAAAGGCGGAGAAGTTACACCATTGTTTTTTATTGGAGCAACATTAGGAAATGCTTTAAGCCTTTTTATTCCTTTACCAACAGGACTTTTAGCAGGAATGGGATTTGTAGCTGTGTTTGCAGGTGCAACCAACACACCTATTGCGTGTAGCATAATGGCAATTGAACTGTTTGGTGCGGAATGTGGTGTTTATGTTTCTATTGCTTGTGTGGTTTCTTATTTGCTTTCAGGGCATAACAGTATTTACGGAAGGCAAATGATTGGAGAAGCCAAGCATCAACGATACGCAAATCACGAAGGGAAACGATTAAATGAACTTTAAAATGAATATTATGGATAACAACATATCAGTATTAAGAATATATTTTCGCTATGGACAAAAAGCACAAAATCAAAGCTTTTCGCAAAAATTTTGGAACAACAATTTAGGACAAAAATTGCTAAAAAAAGCAAAAGAAATGAATATTGAACAAGCCAATATTTTCACAGCAAAAGCTGGATATTTAAACAATGAAAAAATAAATTTCAATATTTCAGAAATTCCACCAAGCAAAAACCCTGTTTGTTTAGAACTTATAGACCAACACGAAAAACTGAAATCGTTTATTGAACAAAACCAAGAAAATCTAAAAGAAGTGAAAATAATTGTGCTTAACTCTAATAATGAAATAATAAAATGTTAGAACAATTAAAAAATATAGATACCGAATTGTTCCTTTTTCTTAACGGAAAACACAACACTTTTTTTGACCCAATTATGTATTGGGCAAGTGATAAACTATTTTGGTTGCCATTTTATTTATTTATTGCAATTGTTATTATTTGTGAATACAAAAAGAGAAGTGTTTACGTATTTACTACTATTGCTTTATTAATTACACTTTGTGACCAGACTGCTTCTCATCTAATTAAAAATTTAGTAAAAAGATTACGACCATCACACGAAGCATCATTACAAAACCTTATACATTTAAGTGAAGCAGGCAAAGGAGGGCAATATGGCTTTATTTCTTCCCACTCAGCAAACGCTTTTGGATTAGCCACATTTCTTATTTTGCTTTTACCATCAAAATACAATTGGTTAAAATTGGTCTTAATTTTTTGGGCGTTTTTGGTTGCGTATAGCAGAATTTACAATGGTGTTCATTATCCGTCTGATGTAATTGTAGCAATGTTGTTGGGTATTGCATACGGCTTTTTGATGCGATTTGTACTTTTAAAAATTAAACCTTTCAAACAGCTATAATGAAATTATATCAAATTTTCGCAATAATATCAATGATATTTGCAGGTTTAACATCGGTAATAGCAAAGGCAGGTTTAAAAAATGTAGCTTCCGATACAGGTTTGGCAGTGAGAACATCATTTGTGTTCTTTTTAATCTGGCTCAATATTTTAGTATTCAACAACACTAAAGATTTTGCAAACCTTACCAAACGAGATATTGTATTACTTGCAGTATCAGGATTTACAACGACTATTTCTTGGATATTTTATTATAGAGCAATGAAAGTTGGTAATGTTTCAGAAATTGCATTAATAGACAAAGGAAGCATAATAATAACATTAGCACTATCTTTCTTTTTTCTAAACGAACAATTCACTTGGAAAATTGCAGTTGGTGGACTTTTAATTATTGCAGGAATACTCATTTTGACAATAAAATAAAGTACGAAAAGAAATAATAACAAAATGACAAAAAAAGGGCAGCACATAACAGCAGTTTGGCAAAATGGCGGGTTTAGTGCTAAATTCAACGGCAATACTTCGATTGAACTTTTGTGCAAAACTGAACAATTGTGCTTCGATTTCCGCCACTTCGCCAAGCTGCAAAACGTTGTACGACATAGTAAAACCGAACCAAACAAAATGAAAGTCAGAGAAGAAAAGTTAAGAACAATTATAGAATG
>NZ_JACAGG010000054.1:0-9218 GCF_030324375.1 Empedobacter sp. R132-2 | reverse complement strand
CAAATACGAATATATGTACTGTTTAAAATAAAATTTTATTGGTCTAATCCTGTATCATTTTTTCAGGACGTTACAATTAAATGATATTCTGGATACAATTCCTTTAATATTTCTTCGGAATGCTTAGGTAAATAATAGCACGAAACATATAAAATTAAAAATAATAGGGGTAACAATATAGCTGCACCTAAATTCAAATAAAAGAAATTAACATTTAAATGAAGAATTAACTGAATACCTAAATTAAATATTCCCGAAGCAGCTGAAATAGATATAAAATTTTTATAAATCGTTTCTACCAAAACTAATTTTATACCCAACTTTTTTGTTTTACGTTTATATTCCCTATTCAATCGAATAAGTTGAAAAATACTAAAACCATAAAAAAGTATTACTACAACAGCAAAAGTAATTTTTTCATCAATCAAAGTAAAAAGCATATAAACAAGAGCAAAAAGTTAAATCAATCCAATGTATTCTTTCTTTTTTAGATGATCTAAAATTGCTCTATTAATCAGTTTTTTATATTTCTTCTGAAGTTCTAATTTCCTGTTGTCAACAATATCTGAAAATCCAAATACACCAAATTTTTTAAACTCAATTTTTAAAGCATCTTCAAAAGAAATTGTTTCATCAAAATTCCATTGCTCTTCAATTCCACAAGCCAAATGATCAACTAACTCAATCTGTAAATCATAATATTCTACATAATGATTCTTAGTAAATTGAAATAATTTTTCAATTTCAATCTCATTTAATTTTCTCATAGATTAGACAATTTAGGATTAATTAAATTCTGTATTTGATCTATTGTTTCATTCAGTGACGCTAATCGATTGACAGTTTCTTTTTGTCCAATTTCGGTTAATTTGTAATACTTACGGATTCTTCCATTTATTTTTACTGCTTCAACTTCAATTACATTTTGGGTTTCGAGCTTATGTAAAATAGGATACAGAGCACCTTCTTTGATTTCAAATTGATTGTTAGAAAGGATTTTTATTTTACTTATAATCTCGTAACCATACATTTTACCATTATCTTGTAATAATTTTAAGATAATTGGTTGTAAGGTTCCTTTATAAAATTGAACATCTATCATATACCTAATTTACTTATGCATAGTAAAAATAATATTTTTTTTAAATTATTCTCCTCTTTCAGTAAAAAATCTGTAAAATAATATGTTAATTAAAATATAGGATTGTTCGAAGCTTCCTGTTACAATTCTATTCCTTTGTTTTGTTGTCTTTGTATACAAAATGTTTTAATAATCGCAACATAACATAAAGCACAATCAATACAATTCTATATTTGTATAATTTTTCTAATCCTTCGATTGGAAAGAAATTAACCGAAAGAATTAAAAATAACAAAATTGCAAGAATACAATAACTTAAAGGATTGTTTAATTTACTCATTTAGATCATTTTCAATATTAGTTGATTTTTTAGATTACTTGTTACAAAATATGGTAAACAAAAATCCGTTCAAGTAGAACGGATTAAATTTTATTTTAAATATTTTGGTGCTTCATTATTCTTCATCATTTTATTTAAGCTACGTCCAATTCCTTTTGTGATTGTTGAAAGATTTTTAAAATTAATCACCGAAATTTCATCATTAACTTGATGATAATGATTTTGATTTTCCATATTGACCGATGAAAGTGCGTGAGAAACCACCTTATGATTGACAAAGTTTACATTATCTGAACGGAAAAACAATTGCTGTTGTAAATAAGGATCGTGCTCTACGTTAAACGTTTTGCAAGAATTTTTATTCATAATCTCCATCAAATCCGAACGATCACTTCCTGTCATATACACTTTACCTTCGCCAAAAGCAGAAACAGTTCCAATCATTTCTAAATTCAACATCACTTTCATTTGCTGTAAATATTTTTGGAAATCCGGATTTTCAACCAACATTTTAGAACCAATTAATCCAATTTCTTCAGCATCAAAAGCCATAAACATCATGGTTTGCTTCACTTTCTTATTTTTAAAATAATCAGACAACGCCATTACAGCCGATGTTCCACTTGCATTGTCATCAGCTCCATTGAAAATTTTATCTTCGCTTTTATCACTTGTTCCAACATGATCAAAATGTGCACCTACAGCATAAATATCAGTCGATTTACCTTCTTTGATTCCGCAAACATTTTGTCCTGTTTTCCCATTGTATTCAAATTCGATTAAATACGAATCACCAACACATGGTTTTAGATTATTTTCTTTGAACTTTTTTGCAATCAATTCAGCAGCCAAACGATTTTCTGTTGTTCCAAATTTTCGACCTTTCATAGCATCAGAAGCTAATTCTTCGACATATTTCTTTTGATTTTCTTTTGAATATTGCGCGTTTGCTTGATTGAAAGCAAGTAATCCAATTGCAAGTAAAGTATATTTTTTCATTTTTATATGTGTGATTAATTTGACGGAAGATACGAAAAATTAACTTTTCTTCTCAAACATCAATTCTTTTACTTTTTCTTTGTCTTCTTTTTCATTCTTTAGGTCGAACATTGTTCCGAAAATACGATCCCAAAACGTATTGGAAACGCCAAAACCTAATTCTTCGTCTTTATAATGATGCAAATGATGATTACGCCAAAGTGGTTTCATAAACTTGAAAGGTGGTGCAATAGCATGAATCAAATAATGCATAGATGCATACAATAAATAGCCAATCATAAAACCAGGAAAGAAAGCAAAGGCATATTTCCCTAAAATTAAATATTGAATCAAGAAAATGATTGATGCCAAAAGAATACTTGGAACTGGAGGCATAAACAAACGTTGTTTATCGCGTGGATAATGATGATGATTTCCGTGAAAAATGTAAACAATTCGTTTTAGACTTGGTTGTTCGGCTGTCCAATGAAAAAGATAACGATGCGCAAAATATTCGAACAAGGTCCAAAATAGCATCGCACCAAAAAAAATTGAAATAACTGTTATTGTAGATAAGTCGTAGCTATAAATACCATAATAAATACAATAGGAAAGTAGAGGAATGTACATTCCCCAAATAACTGCGGGATGACCTTTTGTCAACATTTCGAGGTATTTGTTTTCAAAGATTTGCGCTTGACCTTTATTATGTATTTTCTCAAATTTCATGGTTACAAAATTTAATTTACTTAAAAATAAGGTTTTAACATATTTTAAACAAACAATCTCTAAAAATTAATTGTTAAAAAAAATCCGAAAATCAAAGTTTGATTTTCGGATTATATGATAAATAAGAAAATTCTTATCTGTTTTCAATTTCAACGTAATCACGTAATGGTGCTCCTGTGTATAATTGACGAGGGCGACCAATTGGTTGATTTGTTTCGCGCATTTCCATCCACTGTGCAATCCATCCTGGTAGACGTCCAACAGCAAACATAACTGTAAACATTTCAGTTGGGATATCTAACGCTTTGTAGATAATTCCTGAATAGAAATCTACGTTTGGATATAAGTTTCTTGATTTGAAATACTCGTCTTCTAAAGCAGCTTGCTCTAATTTTTTCGCAATATCTAAAATAGGATCATTGATTCCTAATTTCTCTAAAACGTTATCCGCAGATACTTTGATGATTTTCGCACGAGGGTCAAAGTTTTTATAAACACGGTGTCCAAATCCCATTAAACGGAATGGATCGTTTTTATCTTTTGCTTTAGCTAAGTATTTTTCAACATCTCCACCATCATTTTTGATTGCTTCTAACATTTCTAATACTGCTTGGTTAGCACCTCCGTGTAACGGTCCCCATAATGCAGAAATACCTCCAGAGATAGAAGCAAATAAACCTGCATGAGAAGAACCTACTAAACGTACACTTGATGTAGAACAGTTTTGCTCGTGATCTGCGTGTAAGATTAATAATTTGTCAATTGCATCAATAATAACTGGATCTAAGTCTAATTCTTGACCTGGTTTTTTGAATAATAATTGATAAAAGTTTTCTACATAAGATAATTTGTCGTTAGAGTAGTTAACTGGTAATCCTTTAATTTTTCTTTGTGTCCAAGACGCTAATACTGGGAATTTACCTAATAAAGTAACTGCCGCTTTGTACATATCATCTGGAGAAGTAACATCAACAACTTTTGGGTTGAATGCTGATAAAGCAGCTGTTAAAGATGTTAATACTCCCATTGGGTGAGCAGAACTTGGGAATGCATCTAAGATTTTGATTAAATCTTCTGACACATAGTTATACTCATTAATATCAGCGATAAATTTATCTAATTCAGCTTGTGTAGGTAATTCTCCTTTGATTAACAAATACATTACTTCTACGAAAGAAGATTTCTCTGCTAATTGTTCAATAGGATATCCACGGTACATCAACTTACCTTCTTCACCATCTAAAAAAGTAATTTTAGATTCGCATGCCCCTGTATTTTTGTAACCTGGATCCATTGTGATTAATCCAGTAGCACTTCTTAACTTGGAAATATCAATAGATTTTTCATCCATTGTACCAGTTGTAACAGGTAGCTCCAACTCATTTCCGTTGTAATTTAATATTACCTTATCTGACATTTTATAGTTTATATTATTTATTGCGTAATTTACACTTTTTTTATTAATTTGAGACTGATAAATATCAGTCTCAAATTATTTTATCGCTTAACTTTAAAAGCCTTAAGCCCTGGAAAAATTGCAGTTTCTCCAAGAATCTCTTCAATACGTAATAGTTGGTTGTATTTCGCCATACGATCAGAGCGAGAAGCAGAACCAGTTTTGATTTGTCCTGTGTTCAAAGCAACAGCTAAATCTGCAATTGTAGCATCTTCTGTTTCTCCAGAACGATGAGACATAACTGCTGTATAACGTGCATTTTGTGCCATTTGTACTGCTTTGATCGTTTCTGTTAACGTACCAATTTGATTGAATTTTACTAAGATAGAATTTGCTGTTTCAGCATCAATTGCTTTTTCTAATTTAGTTACATTCGTTACCAGTAAATCATCTCCAACAATCTGAACACGTTTACCGATTTTATCTGTTAAGATTTTCCAACCTTCCCAATCGTTTTCATCCATACCATCTTCAATCGAAATAATTGGATATTTCTCTGTCAATTCTGCTAAATAAGCTGCTTGCTCTGCAGAAGTACGGATAGCTCCTTTCTCTCCTTCGAATTTTGTATAGTCATATTTTCCATCGTGATAGAATTCTGATGATGCACAATCTAGTGCAATCATAATTTCTTCACCTGCTTTGTAACCTGCTTTTTCTATTGCAGAAATTACAGTATCTAAAGCATCTTCTGTACCATCAAAAGTTGGTGCAAATCCACCTTCGTCACCTACTGCTGTAGATAAACCACGGTCGTGTAAAATTTTCTTTAATGCATGAAAAACTTCTGTTCCTTTGCGTAAAGCGTCAGAAAAAGATGCTGCCTGAACTGGCATAATCATGAATTCTTGGAACGCAATAGGCGCATCAGAGTGAGAACCTCCATTTACGATATTCATCATTGGAACTGGTAATGTGTTTGCATTAACTCCACCGATGTATCTAAACAATGGTAAACCTAATTCTTCTGCTGCAGCTTTTGCAACCGCCAAAGAAACACCCAAAATTGCATTAGCACCCAATTTAGCTTTGTTTTCAGTTCCATCTAAATCAATCATTACTTGATCGATTAAATTTTGTTCGAAAACAGAAAAACCAATTAATTCTGGAGCAATCACTTCATTTACATTCTCGATAGCTTTCAAAACTCCTTTACCTAAGTACAAGTCTCCACCATCACGTAATTCTACTGCTTCATACTCTCCTGTAGATGCTCCTGATGGAACAGCTGCACGACCTAAAACACCTGATTCTGTATACACGTCTACTTCTACAGTTGGGTTACCACGAGAATCTAAAATTTGTCTTGCATGGATATGCGAAATAATGCTCATTATTAATATTTTTTAATTGATAAAATTTTGATTTACCAAAAATAATGGATTTGAGTAATCTTTACAACGAAATTATCTTTTTTTAAAAATAATTTAATTCAAAAACAATTCGAAAAATTTATGCATGCATAATAAAGAAGTATAATTTAGATGCCTGCAAAGATTATTATTTTTTGAGTGAATTAAAAAAACTTTCGATAAAAAATTTAATTCGTTATTGTAAGCGTTCCATTTGCATTTACATAAACTTGGTAAGTTCTTGGTGCTCTGTTCGCTACTTTTGTAGGTTGTCCTGTCAATAAAATCCATTCAGAATTATCTGCATCACATACAATACTGATGTCATTCTTTACATACAAAGTAGTTTCTGCACCAGGACAAATATGCGGCGCATTACGATCGTAAGCTTTAAAACCAGAAGCTGTACGTACAACAATCAAACCTCTAGAACCTGCTGTTGCTCCTTCAACATATACCCATCCTCCTGGATTATTTAGATTAGAATATAATGGTAAATTGATATTGATTGATACATTCACAATTGTATTTGGCACACAACTTACTGTACCGTCATCTGAATTGCAACCTTGAAATAAGCTGGCAAAAACACAAACCAAAATAACCTTATTTAGAATCGTTTTAATAAATTGTTTCATTTTTAATTTGCTGTATTTTTTTTATTATCTTTGTAGTACAATAACTAAATAGTCCTGCGCATAGTATTACATATGTGTAGGATTATTTATTTTATAAGATCTATTTAATAAAAAATTAATTAAACATTGTTGTTATGGCAAATATACAATATGTAACGAAAGAAGGATTAGAAAAGTTGCGTGAAGAGCTTCATCAGTTAGAAACTTTTGAGCGTCCAAAAATTTCGCAACAAATTGCTGATGCGCGTGATAAAGGAGATTTATCTGAAAATGCAGAATATGATGCTGCAAAAGAGGCTCAAGGAATGTTAGAGATGCAAATTGCTAAATTGAAAGAAGTTGTAGCATATGCACGCGTAATTGATGAATCTAAATTAGACCATTCTAAAGTATCAATATTATCAAAAGTTAAAATAAAAAATACAGCGAACGGACAAGAATTAGTGTACACTTTGGTACCTGAATCTGAAGCTGATTTAGCTAAAATGCGTATCTCTGTGAATACTCCAATCGCAAAAGGATTGTTAGGAAAATCACTTGGAGAAGTTGCAGAAATTACATTACCTAACGGAATGACTTTAAATTTTGAAATTTTAGAAATATCTTTGGACTAAGATTTCAAAAATTAAAAAACATATGGCAAGCATTTTCACTAAAATTATAAACGGAGAAATACCATCATACAAAATTGCCGAAAACGATAAGTACATCGCTATTTTGGACGCTTTTCCTTTGGTAGAAGGTCATGTATTGGTTATCCCGAAAAAAGAAGTCGATAAAATCTTCGATTTAGACAAAGAAACCTATTTAGGTTTAATGGACTTTTCTTACGAAATTGCACAAGCTATAGAAAAAGCAATACCTTGTTTACGCGTTGGCGTAGCTGTTGTTGGTTTAGAGGTACCACATGTACATGTGCATTTGGTTCCTCTAAATACAATGCAAGATATCAATTTCTCAAATCCAAAACTTCAATTATCTGCCGAGAAAATGATCGAAATTGCAGATAATATCAAATCATATTTATAATCGATGAACAAATACATTAAATTAGTAATCGCCGCTGTATTAATCGCTTTAGCAATCTTTTTGTTTACCATTCGCGAATACGGTTGGGGATTTGTTTCGTTATTAGTCGCTGTATTTCCAATTTTATTCTATTTCAGAAACGAAAACATCTTGTTAGCTTTCTGGTTTTTACGTAAAGAGGATATGGCAAAAGCGAAAAAATGGTTACAAAAGATCAAAAATCCATCATCAGAATTAATTCCTAAGCAAATGGGATATTACCACTACATGATGGGAATCACTGAAGCGCAGGACAATGTTGCGGTTTCAGAAAAATATATGAAAGAAGCCTTAAACTACGGTTTATCGTTTGATCATGACAGAGCAATGGCTAATTTATCTTTGGCTGGAGCTGCAATGTCAAAAGGTAAAAAGAAAGAAGCGGAAGGTTACATTAAAGAAGCGAAGAAAAACGATTCGAAAGGAATGTTTACAGATCAAATCAAAATGATGAACGATCAAATGAAACGTTTCAACGTAAGTAATTCGCAATTACAAAACCCACATATGCGTCACAAAGGACGTAAATTCTAAATGGATATATCAAAATTTACAGAAGAATCATCATCAAACACCAACAAGTGGAAACTGATTGAAGAATTCTTTCAACAAAATTTCACAGACGGTGAAAGACCAGATTTAGATACGATTCTTTTTTTGATCGGTGTTCAAGAGTTAGGACAAGGAAAAAAACGATTCAAAAAAGATGATAAACTCAATTTATTACACATTGCAGTTTGTCGCGTGTTAGAACCTTTTGGTTTTTATCGTTTCGATGGGTTAGATCCTGATGGTTGGCCACATTTTGAGTTGTTGGAAGATTTACCTCCTCTCAAAACAAATGAACAAACCTTGTTGATGAAATACGCCGTTATACAGTATTTTGATGATCAAAAAATAATAAACTTCGAGTCTTAAGATTCGAAGTTTTCTTTTTTATACAAATCAACGACCACTTTATCCGCATCTAACGTAAATTTCTCCGCATTTAACTCTTCTTTGGATAACCATAACAATTCGTTGATATCCGCATCCAAAACTTTCAATTTATCCAATGCTTTCTCTGTAATTGTCGCTTTATAATAAATCAATAAAACCTGTTCTGTCGGATCAAAAGCATTCAGCACAAAAAAATCTTGTGTATAAAAATGTTCATGAACTTCTACTTTCAAATTCAATTCCTCTTTTATCTCTCTCCTTATACAATCTTTCGTTCCTTCACCAAACTCCAATCCACCGCCAGGAAACTTATAAATTAACTCTCCCTGAAACGGCTCGTGAATCACCAATACCTTTCCCTTGTGTTCCAATAACGCATATACACGCACATTAAATGGTTTCATATCCTATTTACTTTAAAACCTAAATATATAAAAATTCTTCATTTAAATGCGTATTATTATAGCGTTCCCTTCGGTCGGGTATCCGTTGCAATCTTTTGTAGAAGAAGATTAGAAGTGATTACAGAAAATCCAACTCCTACAAAAGGATTTACACTACTATCCCTAACGCGGGTTTTAAGTTCTGAGTTTTGAGTAATAAGTTATAAGACATAAGATTTAAGACTGACAATAAA
>NZ_JACAGG010000053.1:0-9325 GCF_030324375.1 Empedobacter sp. R132-2 | reverse complement strand
TCAATCAATAAACAGAAACCAAAATAGAAATATTAACAAATTAAAAATTAATATTACCTAAATGCACTACGGGTTAATAGAGTACTATACCATAAAAGTGGGTTTTGAAGAGAATTACCCTAATAATTATTTAATCCAAGGCTTTGCCACGTGTTGTATACTTTTTGGAAGTGAAGCCACAAAAGTACAAATTATTATCTCAAAAAATAAGCTATTTTAGCAAAATTAAGCCCAGCAGCTAACAAGGGTTTTGCAATAGTGGGGCGAAACTGCAAAGTTCAACTGTTGTTCTTCGGTTCAACTTTTGTGCAAAATTGAAGATTTGTGCTTCGATTGCCCCACCATCGCAAAGCCCCAAAACGTTAAGCAATCAAAAAGAACATAACACAGATTATGTAAAATATAAACAAATTAAAAAGTCCTCCAAATTGGAGGACTTTTTTTTGTTATAGCATATGTTAATTATTACATAAATAGATATTTAATGAAAATAATGGCATTCGTTTTGAACTTTATTAACTTAGAAAACACTAAAGTGTTTTTTCATAGGTTTAGGTTGGTTTAGAAGGTTTTGTAGTAAAAACAAAACCTTCTTTTTTATTATAAATACTAAAAGCCACAATCTTAAAAAGATTGTGGCTTTTATTTGTCATCATAATGTCCTCTTGCAGATACAATTTGGACAATTATCTTATCATCATCAATGGAATATACTAATCTATGTTTATCTGTTATTTTACGAGCATAGAACCCCGCTAAATTATATTTTTTAAGTGTAGGTTTTCCTGTTCCGGTCTTAGGGTGTTCCATTAATTCACTAATAAGAATAACTGCTTTTTGAAATGCTTTAGGTTCTGATTTTTTAAGTTTCTTTAAATCTTCTTTTGCTTTAGAAGAGAAGATCACTTCATAAATCATAAGCTATCAAAAAATTGTTGTAATTCGTCTTTAGATTTTATCTTAATTCCTTTTCCCTCTTTTATTTCTTTTTCAGAATCTTTTATACGTTGTACCATTTCATCTGTAAAATATAAGTCGTCTTGAGAAATAGGTGTAAGAACATAAGCTTGTTTACTTCCTCGTCTTATTACAACCTTTTTACCTTTATCGACCATATCAAAGAAATCTTTTTGATGTTCTCTGAATTGTCTACTTGTAGTTTCTATAATTGCCATTGTGTAATCATTTGTGTACACAAATATACAGAATAGTTTTTAATTAATAAGTATAAATAAATTGAAACCTAAAACAACCCTCTGTAGAAATAAAAGGTTAAAGATGCCACCATCTTTTTTTCTTCTGAATCGGAGTTTGTTCAGTTTTTTGTGTTTCTTCTTTAGGTGCTTCTAAAAGCAAAATAGTTTTTTGTAAATCCATTATTCTGCCCTCTTTTTCTTGCAAAAGAAGTTCTTTATTTTTCAATTCTTGTTCGTGTAAAGTCTTGTTTAATCTTATTTCTTGCTCATATAAAGCCAGTTTTATTTTTAATTCGTTCAATTCGTTGTCGCTTGGTCTTTTATTGGTCGTGTCTATATTTTGTCTAGGTTCTTTTTTGGTCTTTTTTTCAGCTTCATAGATAGAAAAAAGATAATTAACTTCTATGAAGTTTTTATTTCCCTTTTTTTGTAAGTATGGCTTAGATTCATCTTTAGCGAATAATCTTCTAATTGTTTTTTCGCTTTTTCCTGTTTTTTCGCAAGCTTCTTTTACATCAATATAGTTCATTTTTCGTTGATTTTGTCTAGTTGGTCAAATATAGGTCAAGTCTAGCTTTTGTCTAGGTTTTTATTATGGTCATTTTTAATGTATTTATTTTCAAAAAGCTGTTCAGCTTTCTTTTTTAATGAACCAATCAAATACGCTTTAAGATTTTTGATTTCATAGAGTACAGATTGCTCTTTTAATTCAACTAAAAAGTCTAATAATTCTTCTTCTGAAAGGTTGTTATATATGTTTTCAAACAAGCTAATATTATTGCTTAATTCTTTATCTGTAAACTCGTAATTGTACTTCAAATAATCCTCAATGTTTTTAGGAATAAACCAACGATTAGACATTTGTTTCATTACTTTTTGTTTCTTCAATGATTCATCTTCAAATTGTGGTTGATGAATCGGAATAAAACGAATACCTGTAATCTTACGACCTGTTTTGATTGGTTCGTAATGAAAAGTGTAAGGAGAGCATCTGTCAAGTTCCTTTCTTGCAGGTTCGATAACTTTTTGAATAAAACCACCAGTTAATCTGTATTTATCTGTAACATTAAATATCTCTTTTAATTTATCTATTGAATAATTAATGGGAGTTTTTTGGTTTGAAAGCAATTCGTAAAACCTCATAGTATATACACTTTCAAATTCCATAGCTACTTTAAGTTCGTATTTTTTGAAGCCTTTTGAGAAATCTAAAAATGCTTCTACTATTTTTGGATTTATTCTGAAAGTAGCAATTTCTGTGTTTTTTTTTATTTTAGGTTCTGAAATTACTGAGATCAATTCCCAATCGTTTTCATCTTCATATTCAAAAAACTTTTTTGCTAAATTTCTTAAAGCTGACTTTATTCGAATATGGTTTGTATCTGTTTCGTTTTGTAAAAACAACTTAATAGGCATACTAACAATACTAGTACATTGATTATCCTGTTCAATAGTTATCTTATCGTTTAGCTTCTGATTTTGGAGTAATCCTTGAAAAAGTTCTACAAGACGATAAAGAATGCGTTTCTCGTAAACAGAATAGTCATATTTAGCTGTCGTTAAAATATAAGATTGTAACACTTCTTTATTGTTGATTTTAGACATAAGTTATAGTATTGAAAAACAAATTTATATAAATACTATAACTTACACAAATGTAAGTTATAGTATTTATTCAATAAGTTATAGTTAGGTGTTTTCTATTTATTCAATAAGTTATAGTTGTTTATTCAATAAGTTATAGTTAGTGTTTTTTAAAACGTTGTAACTATTATGATATTCAATTTAATATACGTTTTTTGTCGAAAGCCGATAAGTAATGTTAGATAAGCTATGTTTATTTAATACAAAAACATGGTGTTTTTTTAGTCTTTTAAGGGTGATTTTTCAATGAAAAATCGACTACTTTCGAAACTCTTTTCAAAATCGTTTTTGGAAAGAGTTCTGAAAAGAAAAACAAAACAAAAAAAAAGATGCAGCTGACCGCAGGTCGCACCAGGGGGCGGCGCCGTTTTTTTGTATCATTTATTTAAACTATTGATTATCAGTGAATAAAATTAAAATTAACCTCGATAAATCCAATCTCAATGCCATTGTGTACATTTTGATGAATTTTGAAATTCCGGTGGAAGCTTCAAATTTCGCGTTTAAAGCACTTTTATCCATTTGCGAAGATGTATGTATCAAATTAGAGAAAAAAGCGATTACGGAACGTAAAAACACCAAAAATTTCAATATTTCGCTTAAATACTTTGAAGCGTTTGCACTAGAAAATGTTTTAAGGCTGTTTTTAGACCAAAATAATGAGGAGCACTATATTTTAAATTCGGCTCGATTAGTTGCTAATCAAATTAATGCTAAACTTTAAATATATTTGTGAAAATATAAGTGTAAATATTTAATTTGAAAGCGAATAAGAGGGAAATTCTATCAAGGGTTTTCCTCTTTTTTTGTTGGAGAGTTTTTCAAAGGGAGAGGAAATTTGTTTTTTCAAAACAAGCAAGTAGTATAAAACGCCTCGTTTTATTATTTTCAAGTGAAACTTGAATCAAATTTTGACACTTTTTATAAATTAAAAATGAAGATGATTTTTAGGTTTTTAAGGAAAAGTAGGAATAGCAAGACGGAATCGGGGAAACCCCGATACAAAAACCTATTCCATTGATTAGTAATTACATACAGATATAAATACCTCCTTTTATATGTTAAAAAGGAGGTATTTTGATTGTAACTAATTGATATAAAGCATATTTAAGGTGTTTTTTTAAAGGAGGTATTCTTAAACTCCAACAAATTTAATACAGCTATAATAGGAGAATGTTTTTGCTTATTCTATCTATTGAGCATTCATTCAAAACACGTTTTTAGAAAGGCTTTTTTAAGGCTCTTTTTTTTCTTAAAAATGAACAATTTTTATAGAAAAATAAAGATAGCAAGAGGGAACTGCGTGACATTTCGTAAGTTGTTAGTTTTCAATGATTTGTGAAAACAGCATTTTCAAAAAGTATATAAATAATATATTTTTAGCTTATTTTTAAATGTAATATATTGATTATCAATAATGTTAAAATATATAATATGTATATGATTTGTAGATTTAAACAGATTTAGAGAATTGATGAATTTTTTAAAAAATAGGATTGGACGTGTGTTGTGTTTTACTTCTTTCCAAACACGTTTTTATAAGTTTAAATAAAAAAAAGCCAATCGAAAAAATTCCGATTAGCTTCTTTTTTATCATTTTTTGACCTGTTTGAATAATCAAGCTTCAACGCTTTTAGAGGGCTACAAAGCCCCTCTTTTTTGATTTTCGTTTATCTGATTCGGCACTGATTTAAAATCAGTTAATTACACCGAAAAATAAAGGCTATAATAAGAATTATGTTAAGTAATGAAATAGATTAATAAAGTATCAATTGTAGAGTTTCGTGATCCATGATTGAGAATTTAAAAATTTTAAATAAAAACCTCGCTATTCATACAAATGTTATTTAGATAATATAGACTATCAAAGAATTTATTACTTTTAACAAAGTAATTACACGAAATACGGATATAGGGAATATTTCACGAAACTTTTCTATTATTTACTTCGTAAATTACTATGTTATGCGGCAGCTTAAAAGACGACACCAAACCAGAAAAATCATCTTGACAACCACCCGACTTTGAACTACGAAGGATGAAATTTTTCAGGGACAACTTCCAGCATTTCCAAAAAACAGTTTACCCATTGACTTGGAGACAAACAAACAATTTGAGCATTAAGGTTTAAACCGAATTTTTCCGAAATTGACCTGACCTGACTTTTCCTGAAAATCGACTTTAAAGCTGTTTTTACAGATAAATCAGGTTTCTCTAACAGACAGGAAATAAATGCTAAGTATTTGGCTTTAAACTTAAAATCAAAAAATAACTGTTTTCTTTTAATGTTTAACAGGGCTGATTTGACAGTTGGCGGTGGCAAGAAACTTTCAGGACCTACCTCATAGACAAGTTTCAAATCAAAAAAAGTATGATAGAAAACGGTATATGGATTGTAAAGCTTCCTCGAAAATAACTTTTGTGTAGGTTCTAACTGAAGGATAATGGAACCTCCCAGAAAATTTCCAAGACTCTCAAACATCAGGATTTTGAAAATATCGGAAGTAATGCCATAAGGAATATTTGACACCACTTTGAAAGGAAATTTCGGAACTGCAAAATTCCTAAAATCACAACCGACAACTTGAACATTTCGGGCATCAGAAAATAATTTTCGTAAATGTTCAACCAAAGCTGTGTCGTTTTCAATAGCAACAACATTGTTGGCGATTTTTAATAAATGAACAGTAAGAAACCCCTTGCCTGCCCCAATATCTAAAACCGTATCCTGATTACTTATATTTGCTTGTCTTATTGCATCTTTTATTAGCACTTTATCAATAGTAAAGTGCTGACCCGTAAAACGAACGGGCAATTTCTTTTTTGTCATTAGTAACTTCTTACAGGTGAATACTTGAATTCAAATCACAATTCATAATTCAAAAATTGAAATTGCTTGACTGCAAATTTAGTAACTTTGCTTGACAAATTAACGAGAAAGAAGAGAAAATGAAAGCCGACCGCATAACATCACCTATACGCAAGCAGGGGTTTCGTGCTTCGTAGGACAGTTAAGTGGTAAATTTAAAGTTCAGTTCTTCGTAGGAAGTTCAGTGGTTAAAATCCCTGCCTGCGTATAGCTGAGAACCGTTAGCGGTAATTTTACCAAACAGAATGTTGAACATAAAAAAATATAATCCGATGAAGCTATAAGTAAATGTTCAAAATAAAAAAAGTGAAACTTTTTTATTGCTTTCAAAAAGCAGTGAGAATTTCTATTATCAACTTTTAAAAATTAGAAGAAATGACGCAGTTACAAATGATTAACAAAACAAAATCTATAGCTCAACAAGACGAAAATGTTTCCGCTGTTTTTATGTATGGTTCATTTACTAAAAGCGAAGGAGATAAATATTCTGATATCGAATTTTACATCTTTTTAAAAAATAAAGAAAATTTCTCGTCGGAAAAATGGGTAAATCAAATTCATCCTGTGGCATTATATTTTACAAATGAATATGGAAGCGAAGTTGCTATTTTTGAGAATATGGTCAGAGGCGAATTTCATTTTTTAAAAACGGAGGAAATTGAAATTATCAAATCTTGGGACGGAATTGTTGCATTTAGCGATTTTGACCAAATGAACCTAATCGACAAAGACGGACATTTAACGAAAACACTAAATCAAATCAAAACGAAATCGCCCGAAAGAATAACAAATGAAAACATCTTGTGGTTAAGTCAATCATTACTGAATGTTATACTGACAACAAGCAACTTAATTAAGCGAGAAGAATTTGCTCATGCTCATCATAGTTTATCAAATGTTCAGAAATATTTGCTTTGGCTTATTAGAGCAAGAACAAACAAAACCCAACATTGGGAAAGTCCAACTAAAAGTCTTGAAAAGGATATTGATACGACTTGGTATTTTGCGTATAAAACAGTAACATCGGATTTAAATCCTAAAAATATAATTTTAGCTTTTGAAAACTCATTAAATTTATCGGAAAAACTATTTGACGAACTAAATATTGAACCAAAAATGAAAGAAATCCTACATGAAATAAGAAAAAACTACCGCTAACATCGGTTTGGCGAAATGGCGGGTGACGGATTTCTATTGAACAGATGTGCTCAATTGAACGATAGTAATTTTATTCAACCACAGTACTAAAAGGCCGCCACAGCACCAAGCCGTAAACCGTTAGCTGCAAGGCTACACAACAACGCTAATAGACAAACATCCCTTGAAATAATAGGGAGCTGACCCGATTAAGGTGTCAGCCCCTACTAAAAAAAATCTACTCAACACCTAACTGTAATTTTGCAGAACTAAGATGAATTTCATCTTGTGTTTCTAAAGCAAAATATCCATAAGCTAGAGGTGCGGCAGCAGCTCGTTCAACTGCTTGTTCAAACAGTTTATCCCATACTTCTCCACCTTGTTTTTCGTATGCCGAAATTAAATTTTTCAGACTTTCTTCACCGAAAACAGTAACGTGACCTGAAAAATCTTGTGCTATATCGCTGACTTGTGCAGTTGACCAATCAATAATTCCACAAACTTCTCCATTATGATGAGTAAGTGTATGACCTGCATACAAATCACCGTGAATGAATTTTGTAAAATTCGGCCATAAGGCATCATTATCCAGCCATTTTTGGTACCGAAGTTCTAATTCGGCATTTATCCCTAATTCAGATTTCACCAAAATCAATCTTTCAGAAATCTCATTTCTAACCTGTTCAGGTGTCAAAACTTTTAGATTATTACGAAGTACTTCTTCCGTAGGAATTGAATGAAGTTCTATAAGTGCTTTCGCTAATGATGGTATATAAAGGTCGTTTTCTTTAGACATATTCCAGGTTACTTCATAAGTCTCCGCATCATAAGTAAGTGCAGGTTTTCCATCGAGCAAAGGATAGGCTACCAGTTTTTCATTAGCTATACGCCAATCAGGAACTTGAACCGAAAGGTATTTCGACACCAATTGAAGAATGCGTTTCTCATTCGCAATCTGTTCGCCTAAGGTTGTTCTTCTTGGAATACGCAACAACCACTTTGTGCCATCCCTATCTGTAGCGAAACCAACCTTAAAATCAATTCCCATTTCATTAAAACTCATTTCATCCGAAAGAATTAACCCATTTCTTTCCGCTAATTTTTGAATATCTCTATTTTTCATTTTTTTAAATATTTTTGATTTTACCTAATTGCATTAAGTTGCGAGTGCTAAACGAAAGAATACCCACAAGGATTGCCAAACAACCGCTTATGATAAACGTAATGTTTACACCAATAACTTCTGCAATCAGGCCTGTGAATAATAAACCGATTACACTTGGCAAAACTGCCAAACTATAATAAAGTGAAAATACACGTCCTAATTTTTCAGGACTTACCTCTGTTTGTACAATTGCTGTAAAACAGCCATTGAAAACAGACAGGCTGATACCGCCAATGGCTGTTACCATCACAAATCCTACAAACCAACTTGCAGGTAATACACCACTCAAAATAAATGTAAGTCCCAATAATACATACATAACATTGACTGCGACTACTTTTGAGCCTTTCAATTTGAAAATACTCAGGATGACACCGCCAATAAGCATACCTCCGCCCCAAACCACTTCTACAATTCCTATCTCCCATTTTCCTCCTGCAAAATGCCCTGTTGTGAGCAACGGAAACATAATGGCAGCTGGCATTATAACAAAGGTTATCGCCATTGCATAAAGAAAAAGATAACGCAAACCTTTGTTTTTTGAAACAGTCTGAAACCCTTCCGAAAATTCTGTAGCAATAGAATGTGCAGACGATTTTGACTTCGCAACCACATTGGGAATTTTCACCATCACGAGTGAAAGAATAGCCAGCAATGCTCCAATCAAATCCAAGTACAATACTTTTGAAATAGGAAGATAAGCAATGGCTAATGTGCCAATGGCAGGACCACCAATACTGCAAACCGAATGTAACACCTGATTAATTCCTGCTACCTTTATCAATTCATTTTGGGGTACAATCAGCGGAGCAATTGCCTGTAGTGCCGGAGCGTGAAAAGCATTACCAACAGAGCGTAAACCCAATAAAATGTATATCCATATAAGATTAACATTTTCATTTTGTAAAATGACGAGTAACAAAAGGGCACAGAGAGCTATAAAAGCATCCGAAAAAATCATTACATATTTACGATTGAGACGGTCAACATATACACCTGCTATTAAGCCTATCAATGCTTGAGGCAACATAGCTGCTATTCCTGCGTAGGCTAAAACTTCGGCTGACTTGTACTCCAGACTAAGCCATATAACAATAGCAAACTGAACAGCATAACTTGTAAGCATTGAAGCAAACTGTCCAGCCCATATAAACATATAGGTCTTAAACCATTTACGGTTTTCCATAAAAACTTGATTAAATTATACAACAAAATAATTGTAGCATAATACTAATAGAACCGGTAGTGCATTTGTATTAGATTGTATATAAAAGTTGTACAACCTGCTAAAAAGCAGTAAATTGTAGTTACTAC
>NZ_JACAGG010000052.1:0-10846 GCF_030324375.1 Empedobacter sp. R132-2 | reverse complement strand
TTTGTCCAACTATAGCTTGTATCCTACTAAAGTGGGTGGATATTTTATGCCCTAAATTTATTTAGGACGCTATTGTTATTAGACCAATTATTCCAAAAATTAAAGATTATTTAAGGTGCATTTTTGTATTCATAACTAACTATTTATTGAAATCACTTTGAGAAATAAAGTAATAAAATAAAAATGAGATTAAAAAAAAATAGTTTAATTGATAAATTGTGAACGATTGAGTTTCGATTTAATGAAAAATTAATTTAAATCAATATTTTTCTAAAAAGCATTGTTTAAATTTGAAGTATGAAAGCAAGTTTTGAACCTTATTTTTTGAAATTCAAAAATCCAAGCGGTACTTCGCGCGGCGTTTTGACAGAGAAATTGACGTATCTTTTTACATTAGAAGAAGATGGAAAAGAATATGTTGGTGAATGTGGATTGTTTAAAGGGTTGAGTTTTGATGACCGCCCTGATTATGAAGAAAAATTGCAATGGGTTTGTGACAATATTGACTTAGGAGTTGATGAATTGTGGCGTGAATTGCGCGAATGGCCTTCGATTCAGTTTGGAGTAGAGCAGGCTTTTCAGAGTATGTTTGCGAATCGTTACAACGAAAATTATACAGATAAATTGAATCCTGATTTGTATGAATCAGCTTTTTCGACAGGTGATAAAGGTATTCAAACTAATGGTTTAATTTGGATGGGTTCGATTGATTTTATGCGCGAACAAATCAAAGAAAAATTAGCGATTGGTTTCAACTGTATCAAGTTGAAAATCGGTGTTGATTGGGAAAATGAGCATAAGATTATTCAACAATTAAGACAAGATTTTTCTGCGGATCAATTAGAATTAAGAGTAGATGCGAACGGAGGTTTTACGTTTGAAGAAGCAAAAGTGGTCTTGCAACAATTGGCTGATTTAAAAATACATTCGATTGAACAACCTATCAAAGCTGGACAAATCGATTTGATGACGGAATTGTGTGCTACAACACCGACACCAATTGCGTTGGACGAAGAATTAATTGGAATTGTTCATCAAGAGGATAAATTCGAATTGTTAGAAAAAATCAAACCGCAATATATTATTCTAAAACCAAGTTTGGTTGGGGGAATTAGAGGTTCGTTGGAATGGATTAATGCAGCAGATACATACGAAATTCCGTTTTGGATAACATCAGCATTGGAAAGTAATATAGGCTTAAATGCTATTGCACAATGGACAGCGATTTTATATCCAGAAATGCCACAAGGATTGGGCACAGGAGGTTTGTTTACAAACAATTTCCCAAGTCGATTAGAATTAAGAGGAGAATATTTATTTCGAAACAAATTAGCATGAATAAAGTAATTATCGCATTTTTTGCAACAATCGTTTTAATGAGTTGTCAAACGACAAAAAAAACAATTGATTTAGTTGCAATTCAAAAATATCAAACCGAATTGGCGACTTTTTATACTGATCTTAAAACGACGCCATTGGTAGACGAAGAAAAAACGAATTTCAAAGGCATTACATTTTTTCCGATCAGCGAAAAATATATAGTGAAAGCGAAATTTACGCCAATCAAAGATGGAAAGGTGATTCCGTTTCCTACTTCTGCGAAAAAAATCAAAAATTACAAAGAATACGGAACGGTAACGTTCATGTTGGATAATGTTGAACAAACGCTGACGGTTTATCAATCTTCACCAATTATGGAGAAATATGCAGACAGTTTGTTTTTACCTTTTATGGACGAAACAAACGGCGTGACGTCTTATGGAGGTGGACGTTATTTGGATTTGAGTACAAAGGATTTAGGTACAACAGCCAATGAAATTACGTTGGATTTTAATCAAGTGTATAATCCATATTGTGCATATAGCAAACATTACAATTGTCCCATTCCGCCAGCGAATAATGTGTTGGATATCGAAATTAATGCAGGTGTAAGTTATCATAAATAGAATGTTGTATTTAGATTTTTCTCAACCTAATTTTGATGTCAACGCTATTGAAGTTACCAACGAATTTGAACAATCCGTAAAAGATTTTTTGGTTGAATGGTTTTCTGATTCTGAGGTGATGATTGCGCATACTTCGGGGTCTACTGGAACTCCGAAAGAGATTATTTTAACCAAAAAAAATATGCGAAAAAGTGCGAATATGACGGGAAAATATTTGCATTTAGAGAAAGGAAATTCGGCTTTATTGGTGATGCCTGTTACTTATATTGCTGGAAAATTGATGTTGGTTCGTGCAGTAGAAATCGGATTGAAATTGATTTGTATGCAACCAACTTCTCATATTTCTTTGAATGAAATTAATAGTGGAATTTCACAAAATTTTACCTCTATTGATTTTGTTGCGTTAACGCCTATGCAAGTTGAAAATTCGTTAGATTTTGTTTCAAGATGTCAAAAGTTAATTATCGGAGGAGCGCCTCTTTCGGAGAAAGTGAAACAAGAATTGTTTGCTTTTGAGAACGAAGTCTACGAAACATATGCAATGACGGAGACGATTACACATATTGCGTTTAAACAAGTTGCGAATCAAAAATATCCTAATGCAGAACAAGTTTTTGAAGCGTTTGATGAGGTAACGATTTCACAAGATGAGCGAGGTTGTTTGGTGATTGATACGCCTTATGATGGATTGCAAGTTGTAACGAATGATGTGGTTGAATTGATTGATACACGAAAATTTAACTGGATTGGTAGAGCGGATAATGTGATTAATTCGGGTGGAATAAAATTATTTCCAGAACAAATAGAAAATAAGCTGAAACCGTTCATTGATTCTGATTTTTATATCACTTCAAAAACGGATGAATTATTAGGTCAGAAATTAATTTTAGTTGTGGAAGGAGAGCAGAGGAGCTTGGATTTTTCTTTGGCAGATTTAACCAAATATCAAGTTCCAAAAGAAATTATTTTCATTCCTACATTTTCTCGAACTGAAAGTGGAAAAGTAAAAAGACAACAGTTTTAGAACCGACCTATTTTTTATTTTGTTCGTGTATTTTACCTAAAAATAGCTTAATTTTAGCACTACTAAAAAACTTATACTGTGGATTACAATAAACTTTTTAATGATATTTTTTTCTTGATTTTTGATGATGAAATGGATGAGAATCAATATCCTATTTGGAAAAGTTTTTCGTTTATTCACAATCCAATTCAGCAATTAATTAAGGCACAAGATTTATTAAATCAGTTGCTACACGAATATCCAAAAGATAAAAAAGCACTTTTTCTGAAAGGAGTTGTTCAGCGCAATTTAAACTTCAACGAAGAATCGATTTTGTATCTTTTAGAAGCAAAAAAGGAAGATTATTACTTGTATGCTGCGAATTTCTACATTGCCGAATATTATATTCATAAATTGAAATTTGATGAAGCGCAAAAGTATTTGAAAGAAATTGAAATTGTGTATCCTACCAATCAACGTTTTCTTTTCTTATCGATTTTAGTGAGTTTAGAATTGTTTGATTTTGAAGAAGCTAAACGATATTTGAATATTTTGTATCAATTGGTTGAGGATAAACAACTTTTAGAATTATTGAGTAAAAACCTTCAGATTACTGAAGAAATTGTCTTGAAAACGACAAATCGATTGGTCTTGAAAAACTTCAAATTGAGAAGTTTTAATTATAATCTTCAGCTCAAAACAAATTTGATTGCTTTTTATAAGAATTTCGCTGATATCGGGGTTAATTTTAATGGAATCAATTGCTTTATTATGGCACTTACCTTGAAGCAAATTACGTTGTATCCGACGTTTCATAATCTTGAAATTTATAATGTTCAAACGATTTTAGATTATATTGATGTTGATAAAAAAGGGATTCAAATGCGCTTAGAAGACATTGATTTTGACCATGATTTTGTCAAAAATTACCACGAATATTTAGAAGTCGAAATTCTATTGAAAGAAGATTAGTTTTTTTACTCAACTACATTTTTCTCAAGGAAATATTTTTGTTGTGATCTTGAATCGAGTTGAAGATGACTGAAGTAGTTTAGAATAATCTGAGATTCTTCGACAGGTTTAGAATGACAATAATGTCAAGTTGAGTTTATTTCAGTTTTGCATAAATAGATGAAGACTTTTCTATTGAAATGAAAATAGGAAACATGAATAAAAGTGGACAATCAGAAAAAAAACTTTAATTTTGCTAAAATTTATAAGATGGAATTTGTTCAAGATAAGGAAGAAGTTTTTGATAACGTCGAGTTGTTTTTAGAAAGTCTAGAAGTTGGAACGGATGAAGAAAAAAAGAAATCGATTCAGTTAATCAAAAAATCAAAAACATTTTTGGTGATTGATGCGGATGAGGTGATGGTTTTTGCGCCAAGTACATTTATTGGAATTAAAGAAAATAACATTCAGCAGTTTACAGGGAAGTTATTAGAGCATGAAACCAATCCCATTCTAACGAAATTGTTCGGTTCTACACCAAAAATTGATAAAACTTTGGACGAATTATTTTTAGATTTTTGCGACGAAATAGAAGTTAATCGCAATGATGTTGGGATTTCCCGAGATTATTGGATTATAAAAGATATGTAAAAAAAAGAGCTTTTCATCTACAACTGAAAAGCTTTTTTCTCTTAAAATGTTAAAGGATAACATTGATTTTTGCTTTGCTAATAGGTTTTATTCCAGCCAAAGCGCCATCAATTTCGCACTTCAACAAACCACTTCCGCCACCATAATGATGGATTTGCTTTATCGTAGGGAAATAAGTGCTTATCCATTCCTCCATTTTCTCTACCTCCGAAGCACCAATTCCACTACTGTATAATATTATTTGGACGTTGTTTGTTGATACGTATCCTTTCAATTCTTCTTGTGAGCAGGTACAAAATGCTTTCCAGTTTTCATTTTTGTTGATCACGCGTTTTAACGTGTCTACAATTTCTTTGTTTTTACCATAAACGGCGATTTGTACTTGCATATTAGATTAATTTTAAGGCAAAGTAACAACACAACGCATGGTCTAACATTGATTTACGATAAGAAATAAAAAGACATAAAAAAAAAATCGTTCCAATTCGAAACGATTTCTATGTTTTATTGTTGATTTTCTAATTGTGCTAATCTTTCGGCAGCTAAATAAAATTCAGGATTCAACTGCAATGCTTTTTTGTATTCCTCTACAGCTTCGGCTTGTTTCTCAAATTTTTCTAAGATTGCGCCTTTGTTGTAGTATGATAAGAAATGATTTGGATTTAACTCGATTGATTGATTAAAATCGTTCAATGCATTTTCTAAATCGTTCAAAACAAAATAAGTATTTCCTCTGTTGTAATACGACAAGAAATGTGGTTTCATTTCGATTACTTTCGAATAATCTTCGATTGCTTTATCCAATTGTTGTAATTGATCGTAACAAAATGCACGATTGTGGTAACATGATTCGTAATCTGGATTAATTTCTAAAGCTTTATTGAAACATTCGATCGCCTCATCGTATTTGTTCAAATTCATCAATACATAACCTTTTTGATGATAAGCTACAAAACTTGCCGGATCAATCTCGATCACTTTATCAAAATTCTCAGCTGCTTTTGTTGGATTATATTGATTGAAATTTGCCATTCCTCTGTAGAAATAGAAGTTTGGATTTTTATCATCTAATTCAATTGCTTTATCAAAATCCTTGATTGCATCTGTATTTTGTTTCATATAATATTGGCTCAATCCACGACCGAAATATGAATTTGCCACTTCTATTTGACGCTTAATCGATAATGTAAAATAATCAATCGCTTTTCTATACTGACCTTTGCGGAGATATTGACTCCCATCTTCATAAAAACTCATAGTTCAATATTACAACAAACTCTTTAAATTTTAAATAAAAAATTTTAGAAAAGTTTATCTTTACGCAAAACAACACACATGAAAATAGAACATTTAGGGATTGCCGTAAAAGATTTGGGATTATCGAATGAATTGTTCGAAAAATTATTAGGAAAAGCACCGTACAAAGAAGAAGCAGTGGAGTCGGAAGGTGTGAGAACCTCTTTTTTTGAAGTAGGCGAATCGAAGATCGAATTGGTCGGTTCTGAAAAAAATGATAGTGCTATTGAAAAATATTTAGAAAAAAATCGCGAAGGAATTCACCATATTGCTTTTGGAGTAGATGATATCGAACTCGAAATAGAGCGTCTTAAAAATCAAGGGTTTACTTTTATTAACGAAACGCCAAAATTGGGAGCAGATAATAAACGTATTGTTTTTTTACACCCTAAAACAACAAATGGCGTATTGGTAGAGCTTTGCGAAGATGTAAAATAATTTTGAAGTTCAAAAAAATAGCTTTAATATTGCAAACGAATTAGGTGATAGCTTCCTTTTTATTGCTTAATTCTCTGGTCCTATAACTCAGTTGGTTAGAGTAGCTGACTCATAATCAGCAAGTCCTTGGTTCGAGCCCAAGTGGGACCACTTTATTGAAAATCAGACGTTTACAGTTGTGTAAGCGTCTTTTTTTTGACTTCATTTTAATCTATAAGTACAACATTTGTACAACAAATTATCTGATTCAAAGATAGTTATAATTTTCATTTGATTGCATTTTTAGTATATTTATAAAAATAATTCAAAACTAATCTAAAATGATCTTAGGAATAATTGATAAATATTTTACTGTAGCAGAAGATTTATATAGAATAAGAATATTGTCCAAAAATAATATTCAACGTTTCTTAATGTTGTTATATTTTCCTTTAATAATATCATCTTTAATACTTACTCAACCAAATCTTTCTCCATTAGTAATTTTAACTTTAGTAATATTCTCTTTTATTTTAATTATACCATCTATATATTATTTTACATTCTTTTTTTATAGAAATTTTAATTCTAATATTAAAAGTTTTCAATTTGAAAAAGGAGTTGATAATTTATCTACTGCTAATAGAATTGATTTTAAGCCTTGGAAAACTAATGATATTGATAATACATTTATTTTTAAACGTTCCGTTTTTTAGGGAAGATTACACACTACATTAGGTACTAATATTACAGTTTTAGAAAATGATTTTATTGATATCGAAGGGATTCGTTTTCATGGATGTACATTATGGACTGATTTTTCAATTTTTGGAGATCCAATGAAATATGGGATGATTTGTCAAAGTCAAATGAATGATTACAAATATATTAAACGTGATCCGTCTTATTCAAAAATGAGAACCATTGATGTTTATCAAATTCATAATAAGTCTATTGCATGGCTTGAGCAAAGTCTAAAAGATTCAATTGGTCTGAAAAACATTGTTATTACACATCATGCACCGAGTATAAAATCAGTTCCAAAAGAGTATATTTCTGATCCTGTTACGTCTGCTTATGCTTCAAATTTAGAAGATTTTATTATAGAATATCAACCAATGTATTGGATTCATGGACATATTCATACACCTTGCAGATACAAGATTGGTGATACTGAAATTATCTGTAATCCTCATGAATATATTGATGAAAAAGATAATGGTTTTATAAAAGAGTTGATGATAGAGTTATAAAATTAAGTTTACCATTTAGTAAATAATGTTTACTAAAATATATATTAAGTTTATATTTTAGTATATTTGATTATTATAATATACATTATATGTTAGATTTCACGACAATAAAAGATGTAAAAAACACAATTGGTGAGTGGTGTAAAAAAATGCGCAAAGCAGAAAATTTAACACAACAAGAATTAGCTGATGAACTAGCTCTTTCTCGCTTAACAATTGCTAAACTTGAAAATGGAGATAATCCTACACTAGAAACTCTTTTGAAAGTGTTACAGTATTTTGATGAAATGAAATCGATCAATCAATTTATTTCTGATAAAATTGAAAGTTTAGAAAATAATCAATCCATGTATTAACTATGGCAAAGAATCAAATCATTTCGATAAATTTTCAAGAAATTGAAATCGGTAAAATAGGTTACGACGAAAACCAAAGAAAATCATCATTCCAATACAATCCTGATTTTTTGGAAAGTAATAACTACAAAAAGATATTTCCTTACGTTATTCGCAGAACGCCTAACGTACAAGTATTTTCTGAATTTGAGGGAGAAACATTTCGTGGTTTACCTCCTATGATTGCTGATTCTTTACCTGATTTTTTCGGTAATATTGTCTTTAAAGAATGGTTAGAAGCAACTCAAAAAGAAATGAATGCTATTACTCCTTTAGAACAACTAACATATGTTGGGAAAAGAGGAATGGGAGCTTTAGAATTTTCACCTGCGAAAGAAATTAAATCAAATCAGAGTATTGATGTAGAAGAAATAACGGAAGTAGTAAAGAAAGTGCTCGATTTAAAAACTTCAACAGAAGAAAAAGGATTAAGTGATATCGCTTTACTGAACATCTTTAAAATTGGAACTTCAGCGGGTGGCGCACGCCCTAAAATTTTAGTTTCAGAACATAAAAAAACAGGACGTCTAATTCCTGGTGATTTAGAAACATCAGACAAATACAATCATTATTTAATTAAACTTTCTGTAGACGAAGATCAAGGCTATTCAAAAGAAAAAATAGAGTACATCTATTATCAAATTGCAACTTCTATAGGAATTGAAATGATGCCTTCTAAGTTGATTGATGATAAACATTTTGCAACATCAAGATTTGATCGTCAAAATGGAAAAAAACAGCATATTTTAACTGCATCTGGAATGACAGGATGGGATTTTAAAAAGCCTGAAAACTCAACTTATGAAAATCTTTTTAAACTTGCTTTTGATTTAAAACTTTCGCACAAAAACATTCAGCAATTGTTTAAACGACTGGTTTTTAATCTTGTCTTTTTCAATATCGATGACCATTTAAAGAATTTCTCATTCATTTATGATGCTGATAAAGATCGTTGGAATTTAGCTCCCGCCTATGATTTAACTTATCCATTAGACGCTTTAAAAAACTACCTAAGAATTTCAAGAGCGATGTCTATTAATGGAAAAAGGACTGAGATTAATCGAGATGATTTAATGAAAATAGCTGAATTATTTACAATTAAAGACGCTAACGGAATTATTGATGAAGTTATAAACTCTACAAATCAATTCAGAATTCTATCTAAAGAACAAGATATTCCTGAAAAAGTAATTGATAAAATTGAATCTGAGTTTTTAAAGTTTTAATCAAAAAACTTCTGCTAAAAATAATCAATATGTTATGTCAATTATTTTTAGGTTAAATTGGTTGATTTTTAATAATTACCGTTTTAAATAAATTAATTCTAAAAATCCTTCTGTAAGGTGCATTTTGTCGTTAAATATAAATATTCAAAGCGGTCAATTTTTATAATTGATTAAACTCAAAATTGTAAGTGAATAAATCGATATTTTCTTTAGATTTTAGATCAGAAATATATGTAAATCGTCAGCAAAAAGTTTATTAATATCAATAATACATTTTAAATTCACTATTTTTCACCATTTTTCTTAGCCCAATTCTAATTAAGAAAAATCAACAATCTTATAAAATAGATTTGACTTTTAAAACGTATAATTATGAGTCAAATACAGATTTTGTTGGTTTATAATTGAAAGAATAAACTCAATAAAAATGAAGAATCATTAATTCAGATTTGCTGTTATCAGAATGGAAAGAGAACATATTTTTCGATAGGTCAATTATGTTTAATAAAGTATAATGTTAATAAACCATAATTTATTTCATTTTAATCAAATTAAGGATTGTAAATATTATATAAAAATTTACACTATTATTATATTGTAATTGAATTTGTTGTAAAAAATATCAAAATTCTTTTATTTTTAACTTGTTTTTTATGTTTTAGATTTTATATATTTGCACCCACGAGAAAAGAAATTGATCTTTTACTCTGGGTCCTATAACTCAGTTGGTTAGAGTAGCTGACTCATAATCAGCAAGTCCTTGGTTCGAGCCCAAGTGGGACCACAAAAGCACCTTTAAAAAGGTGCTTTTTTTATGTCTATAATTTTTAATTTTATTTATAATTTATTGTAAATAAAGTTTTTATGTTTTTTAAGTAAGCTTGAAAGATTTTCTTCAATAAGGTAATCCCAATTTATTTTTTTATTTCATTTAACGATGAGCCGATTATTTTGATTAATTGGTTCAAAAAAGTGTGAATTATGAGCCGATTAGTAGTTTTTGAGGTTTCAGATATATGTATTTTACGATGTGAATGAGACTAAGACTAAGACTAAGTATGCGGTTCTGAAACGAGTTCCTTTAGATTTGAAAATCTTAAATTGTAGTATAAAAAGAAAAGAAAAGAGTTTGAGTACACTATAACGAGTTCAGAGCTATATAATCTCATATTCTGATTAAGACTCAACTCTTTCTTATCAAATTCTCAAATAGAAATTCGGGCTTATAACCCATTAGTAAGGAATCGAGTTATTGATAAGTTTCTCTTCTCATTAAATTCAAATTTATGGAAAAAATTATTATCGGAATTGATGTGAGTAAATTAACTTTAGACATCTGCATTCAAGAAAATGGAGTGAATCGTTTTGATAACATTCCTAATACAGAAAAAGCAATCAAAGTTTTTTTCAAACAGTTTGATAAAAAACAAGAAATTTTGATTGGAATGGAAAATACAGGTCGATTTAATGCTATACTTTATAGTGTTTTAGTCCATTTTTCTTTTACTGTTTATGTAATCAATCCTTTGCATTTGAAAAGAAGTATGGGATTAGTTAGAGGTAAAAATGATAAAATTGATAGTGAACGCATCGCTCAATTTTTATTGAAAAACTATATGGATCTTCAGCTGTGGAAACCTAATTCAAAGGTCATTGAAAAAATTAAACTATTGAATGCTGAAAGAAAACATCGAGTTAAAATAAGAGC
>NZ_JACAGG010000051.1:0-11534 GCF_030324375.1 Empedobacter sp. R132-2 | reverse complement strand
GACCTACATTATTGCGTTTTAGAATACGATAAACACTTGATTCTGATATTAAAATATCATGATAACGTTCTAAATACAATTTAATTCGCCAAGTCCCTAATCTATGTTCTTTTCGAAGTTTTAATATTTTATTTACAATTTCTTGCTTGATTTGATTGGGAAATGTACGAGTTATTGTTTTCTTTCTAAGTAAACCTTCTTCTCCGTATTCATCATATGCCTATTTCCATTTATAACTACATTTTGTTATCTGATCAAATAATCGAGAATTAAAAATTCGAGTAAGTATTATTAATTTATTTTACTACTTTTTCTCAAAATCAAGTAGCCTAATACTCCAGCAATTAAAGATGTTAATAAAACGGCTAATTTAGCTTCATCAATTAATATTTCACTATTAAATGATAAATTAGATATAAATATAGACATCGTAAAACCGATACCAGCTAATAATCCTACACCTAAAATATGGTTTAAATTACTCCCTTCTGGTAACTGACCAATGCCAAATCTTGAGCAAATAATGGAACTTAATACAATACCTATTGGTTTACCAACTAATAAACCTAATAAAATACCTAATCCTAAAGGAGAGCTTAATCCTTCAAGCATCTCGTTATAAATAGTTATATTAGTATTAGCAAATGCAAAAATTGGAATAATAATAAAGTTTACAGGCTTTACTAAGGCATGTTCTAATCGTTCTAATGGCGATTCTTGATCAGTATTATTTGTTGGTAAAGTCATTGCTACTAATACACCTGCTATTGTAGCATGTATACCCGAATGATGTACAAAATACCATATAAATATTCCTGGAATCAAATATAAATAAGGATTCTCAACGTTTAATCTATTCATTAACACTAATACTCCTAGGCCTACACCCGCATACATTAAATACACTAAGTCTATACCTGATGAATAAAATAAAGCTATCACTAAAATAGCTATCAGATCATCCACTATAGCTAATGCAGCCAAAAAAATCTTTAAACTTATCGGAATCCTTTTGTCTAACAATGATATAACTGCTAATGCAAATGCAATATCTGTAGCCATAGGAATTCCCCATCCACCTGAAGTATCCAAACCTATATTAAAATATATATATATTAACGCAGGCACTATCGCACCACCCATTGCTGCTAAAATAGGAAGAATAGCTTTTTTAAGTGATGATAGTTCACCTTCTACAATTTCTCTTTTTATTTCTAGACCTACAAGTAAGAAAAAAATAGCCATTAATCCATCATTAATCCACATGCTTGTACTATACTTTAAATGAATCCAACTATTTTCGACTCCAAATTCATAAGATAATACACTTTTTAATGTGTCACTTAAAGATGAATTAGCTATAATTAAAGAAATCAGTACGCATAAAAAAAGGAGGAAACCTCCAAAATTACTCGACTTAATAAATTCTTTGAATATTTTTAAATTGATAGAACTAGCCATAATTTAACTTTTATTATTTTAGAGCAAGATAATAAAAAATATGCAACTTCATAAATTGGCTTTCATTGGGTAAAATATCGTCATCTCATACTAACATTTCTGGCAATAAAAAAGTTATATTCTAAAAACAACTAAACCTTAACATAATTTCTAAAGCAATTCATCAATAAATCCCCATTTTGAGTGGAATTCTAAAAGAATTTTGTATCGAGAAAAAGGTTTTTAAATAATCTGGTTAAAATAAGATCACCTTATATAGAACAATTCTAAAACTCATCAAAAATGAGATGTTTTTCAAAAAAATAAGTTCTATTTTTAAAAAATGAGTAGAATTAACAAAAATTGGTCTGTTTTTTCTAAAAATAGGTGTTGACTTGCTCAATAACTTCTCTGAACTTTGTATAGCATTAACCGTTAACCCTTTACCGTTAACCGTAAAACACAAAAACATGAGAAAAGTAACTCCTATTTTACAAACACTCATTTGCTACCTTTTTATTGTTTTATTTGTCTATGCAGCAGTCAGTAAGCTTATCGATTTTGAGACTTTTCAAACGCAATTGGGACAATCACCCTTATTAGCTAGTTATGCGATTCCTATTTCGTATGGAATTATTGCTATAGAACTTGTAACAGCAATCTTTTTGATGTTTGAACGGTTCCGAGCATTCGCTTTACAGATTTCACTTTTCTTAATGGTGATGTTCACGACCTATATTATCATTATTCTACATTTCACGGCATTTACTCCTTGTTCATGTGGTGGTGTTTTAGAAAAATTGGGATGGACAGAACATCTCATTTTTAATGGTGTATTTGTAGGACTGGCTTTAATTGGCATTAGAATAGCAAACAACTCTCAAGCAGGGAAACGCTATATCATTCAACAGTCTATTATAATTCTAATTGGAATCGTTAGTATTTCCATTTTATATGGTTTATCAGAAAAGAAATCTCAGTATAACAATGCGTTTACGCGTAAATACATTCCGCATTTAGCCGAAAAACAAACTACTTTCGACTTAGAATCAACAGGATATTATATAGCAGGAATTGACAGTTGTTATCTCTATTTAGCCAATACAGAAACACCTTTATTTCTTAAAAGATATGATTATCTCGCTAATCAAATGAAAGATATAAAACTAGAGATTGATCAATATAACCTGCCTTATAAAAGAGTGATTGCTTATGTACAAATACCTTATTTTTACTTAGGAGACGGTTCGGTTGGCATTTTATTTCGAGGTAAAATTGATGATTGGAAAGCAAAGACTATTTCTAAAGGAGAGGTGTATTATAATCAATTTGTAGTCGCAGATTCTTCTAAGTTTGGAATAGCAACTTATAGTACAAAAGTAAAAGCTAATGTATTGGGATTGTTATCAGAGCATCAACTTCAGCTTAACTATAACAGTCTAGAAAAAAAACTTGACGGTACATTTGAGTCAGATGGTTCATTACTATGGAATCCCCAATTGAAAAAGTTTATCTACGTCTATTACTACAAAAATCAGTACCTCGAATTTGATGCTGAGTTAGCTGAAATGAATACGGGAAATACCATTGATACTATTTCTAAAGTTCAGATCGATGTAGGCTATTATAAAAAAACAAAGCAATATAAGCTAGGTCCACAAACCTTACTTGTAAACAAATTAGCCTCTACTTATGGTAACCAACTCTATATATCGACGGATCGACTAGGCAATTTCGAACAAAAAATAGAAGGAGCAAGTAGCATAGATCAATATGATTTGGTGAACAAAACTTATACCCATAGCTTTTACCTCTACCATTCGCCTAAAAATCAACTAAGAAATTTCACCATTTACAAAAACAAAATATTTGCGATTGTAGATCATGAACTTTATATCTATAACAAAAGAAAATAAATCGTTGCGCAACGCAGGGGATGACCGAAAACCTGTACAATAGAGTAAGTCACCACATTAAAATTATACAAAATGAAAACAAATTTTCTAAAAAAAGCATTACCGATTGGGGTAGGAATGATGGCTGTTGCTTTTGCATTTGCCACTGAAAGTAAAACTTCTCAAAACAATGAAGAAGAAGTATTAATGACAGGATATATTTACAATTCTGCAACAAATCATTGTGATGAAGTAAAGGTTGATTGTAATTTAACGGGGAGCATACCATGTACTATTGGTGAAATCGGAAATGAACAAGATGTTTTTGAATTGAGAGATTCTTCAGAAACATCTTGTACGATTCCTTTATATCGTCAATAAATATTTAAGTTTAATTTAAATAGGAACGGAGCATCATGCTCCGTTCTTTTATTTTAAATACGTATCAAACCAATTTAAAATTGAGTTAGATAGAAAAACTTGATTTTGTTTTTTTGTTAAAGTATGTTCTTCATCATCAAACAATAACATTTTTCCTTCTTTTCCTAATCGATTCATAGCCATAAATAAATAAGTACTTTGATTAGCATTAATATTGGTGTCTTTTTTTCCTGTCCAAAGTAATAAAGGTATTTTTAGTTTTTCGATATGATACAGAGGCGAGTTTTTGAAATATTGATCTTTTATCTTGTAAAAACTATCTCCCATACGGAACTGAAAACTTTCTAATCGCCACAATTGATTAGTGGAAAATGAAACACTAATATCATGGTAAAAACTAACTAAATCAGTCACAGCAGCCCCAGCAACGGCTGTTCTAAACAATTTTGACTGTGTAGCAATAAAGGCTGTTTCATATCCACCAAATGAATGTCCAATTAAACCAATTCTTTTTTGATCAATTGTTGACAGTTCTACTGCTTTTTTAACCGCATTTTCTACACTTACCAAAGCAGAAATACCTGGATTACCAATTTCATATTCTATATCGGGTAACAAAACAAAGTACCCTTTTGTAATGTAATTAAGAATATTAAATCCATCTTTAGCGTATAATGTTGGAATAGTAAACTCATTTACTTTTTTCGATGTGTTTTCGTAAATGTACACAACCATAGGATATGCTTTAGTAGAATCGTACTGAGAAGGGTATAAAAGAGCCCCATTCATCACGTTTCCATTTATAGATGTATAGTTTATATTTTTAGAAAAACCTAAGTCGTATTCACTTAGCTTAGAGTTGCTTTGGTAAATAATACGCGTTGTATGATTAGTGGAAAGTTCATGAATTGAAGGTGATTCATTGTATTTTGCTTTTCTATAATACAATTTATTTTTGTTGCTATCACTGTAAATTTGATTGATTTCGGCATCCGTACTAAAAGAATGTATCACTTTTCCCTTTTTTAAAATCGCTATTCCATGTGACTGATCATCTTTATGGTGTTTAATAATCAGTGGTTTATTCATGTCAATACTACGATTTGATGAGTTCGTTAAATTAAGAGATGCCAAACGATTATACTCTTCTTTTTGTTCTCCAAAGGTAATTTGCTTTACTTCATTTTTATCTATACTAAACTGCCACAAATCATAGGTTGAAGTTAGTAGAATAGATTTTTCATCTTCTGACCAATAGGGCTGATCAAAAGGTGGTTTGTCAGTATCTGCTTTAGTTCTATCATAAAAATCTTGAGAAAGAACTGTTGTTAGTTTCTTATGCGTTTGTTTTTTTAAATCATACAAATTCCAGTTATTATTTTTAAAATAAGCAATGTATTTTCCGTTTGGAGAAACGGAAATAAAATTAGGATTGGTATACAGACTATCGATTATTTTATATGATTTTTTTGATTGATAATCATTTAAATAAACATCTGCAATCTCAAAATATCTATATTGTGGTTCGTATTGTTTTCTATCAAATGTTAAGGCAAAAGGGACATGATTATCAAGAGAAAATTGTTTTCCTTTTATTTCCATAACAGTATTGTGCTCACCTACAGACCAAATTAATCGTTTATACGCATCCTGTATTTTTATTCTTTTATCTTTGAGATAGTCCCACGTATCATTGGTAGACCATTTTTCAATTCCTTTTAAAGAATCTTCGGTACTTTTTTCATTTAGTTGAAATTCAATATACTTTCCATCCGCTAATACACGAATAGATTCATCCATAAAATGATAAGAAGGATTTATTTTCAACCAATTTTCTACATTGATGAAATTCAGCCTTTTTGTTTGGAATGCATAACGAACTATTTTTCTCTTTTCATTTTCTTTTTCAAGAAATGAAAAATACTGTCCATTTTTACTCCAATTATTTAGAGGAGATCGATCATTAAAAATGTATGTACCTGTGTCACTTGATAGCTGATCAATAGCCTCTAATTTTGAGGTATAAAAACCAACTGTTTTTCCATCCTTAGAAAGAATTGCCAATGTCGATGAAGCAGGGCTCCAACTAAAGTTGGAGACATCATGCTTTGTAACGAAATTTACTGTCTTGGTATCGAATAACGTTAAAATATCATCAGCTGATAAGTAAGCAAGCTGTTGATTTGTTGCGTCAAATTCTACTTTTCGAATTGGTTTATTCAACACAAGAACGCTTTTCGAATTTCTTAAATCGATTATTTCAAGTTTGTTTTCACTTAAAAGGATTGCAAAATTTTCGTTATTAGAAAATAAACTCTTTTTTGTATTATCTCTTTCTATTACATTTGAGGTTGAAGGATGAAATAATCGGACGATATTCTTACCTGAGAAGAACTCAGAGGTTTCAATCCAATTTCCGTTAGCACTAATATTACGAATTGTTGTATTAGTAGACCATATACTGTCTAAATCGTGTGTATATGTTTTCTTATTTATCTCTTGACCAAAGACGTTGTAGGTCGAGAGAACAAATCCCAATAGGATGAGGAATATTATTTTACTTATTTTTTCCATTGGTACTAATTCTGATGTTTGTATGAATGCCTTTTTATGATGTTGTATTGTAGTACAACTTCTTAATAGCCTTGGTTTTGTGGTAATAGATTTGGATTAATTAAAAGTTCAGCTTCCGGAATTGGTAATAATACATCAGTTGCTTTCCAATTTGCTTTTATCGGACTTAAGACTTGATCTGCCAATTTCCATCGTTTCAAATCAAACCAACGATGACCATGTTCTGTAAATAATTCATGTTGGCGTTCCGTTACAATTGCTTCAAAAATATCTTGAGAAGATGAAGTTGTGATAGGTGTTAATCCAGCTCTTTTTCGAATACTATTTATATCCTCTTTTGCTCCATTCAAATTGCCTAATCTCAATCGTGCTTCAGCTCGAATTAAAATCTGTTCAGCAAGTCTAAAAACAATGGTATATTCTTTACTTGTTGTTGTCGCATACTTTTCTTTGTATTTAAAGGGCATCACCCAATTTTTCCCATTAGTAGTAATTTGTTTTGTCCACAGTTGTTTTCTCAAATCAGTTGGCTCAAAAGATTCAAATAGGTGAGGGGATAAAGATGCATTAGGAGGAGGACCAGCCTCAAAAATGTAAATACCACCTTCATTAGAATTTCCACCTTCTACTTTAGCTTTTAATTGAAATAGTGTAGAACGACTTTCTTTCAAAAACTCTTTATTCAACTCATTCTCTAACTGAAATTTACCTGAATTTATAAGTTCAGACGATTCAATTTCAGCTTTTTCCCATTTCTCTTGGTAGATGTATAGACGTGCTAATATTGCTGTAACATTATATTTGTTAGCCCTAAGGTTACTTGTAGCCGATGTAAGTTCACCTAATTGTTGTTTAGATTCAATAAGATCTTCTTCAATTTTTAAAAGTACATTTTGATGACTTGTTTTTGAACTTTTTTGATTAATCGTATAATCTGTTGTCGTAATAAATGGAATATCTCCAAATAAATTGGTTAAATAGAAATAAGTTAACGAGCGGATAAATAGTGCGTCAGCTTTGTATTGTTTCTTTTGCTCATTGGACAATCCTTTTGATTTTTCTACTCCTTCTATTACCGCATTGCATTCGTATATTACTTTATAGGAATTTGTCCAAATCCCTTTTACACCGTCATTTGTTGGGATAATTTGATGTCTGTAAAATAAATCCGTACCGCTATTAGCAGTAGCATAACTATCTAACTCGTCTGAGTAAATTCCCATGTAAAAACCAGCACTAGATAAATTTCCAGCTATTAAGCTGTTATCACGTAATAATGCATATAAAGTAGTTACAGCGGCTTGCGCTGTTTGGTTTGTTTCAAATACATCTGTTTGGTTCAATTGCCCTTTTGGAGAATCCAATTCCACAAAATTCTCACAACTTATTATCGTATTTCCTATTAGGAAAACGAATAAAGAATAGCTTACTATGTTTTGATATTTTTTCATAATTGTGTCATTAAAAATTAGCTTTAAACCCTATCGAAATTCTTCTCAAAGAAGGTAGATAACCAGTATTTTGTTCCGGATCACCATATTTATACTTACTCCATGTCCATAGGTTTTGACCTTGAGCATAAATCACATATTGATTGGACTGATTTTTACTTATAGGAAGTTTATAAGACAATGACACGTTTTTCAATCGAATAAAAGAGGTATCGGTTATCATTGCATCGCTACTATTGTAATTAGAATAGGCAATACTAGCTGCTTGATTTGCTCCGCTCGAGTAATTTTGTAAATTCCCATTTACCACAGAAAAAGGCTGATTACTCATTGTACCTGGCATAGCATAGCTATAGAATTCATTAAATCCTTTTTTCTTAACGAATTGGAAAAAGAGCTCGATATTAAAGTTTTCATACGAAACAGAATTAGAGAATCCACCATAAAAAGAAGGATCTAATGATACAACTTGTTGTTTATCTTCTATTGCAGTTATCTTTCCATCACCATTATAATCTCTAAATTCATACAAACCAGTAGTTGGATTAATCCCTTGCAGATGATACATTTTCTTAGTGTTCAATGATTTTCCAATCACATACATATTTGCATAGGAGGTGTTTTCTAAACCATCAAATGCCACCAATCTATTTTTAGGAATAGTAAGATTAAAAGAAGTAGACCAGTTGAATTTAGCAGATTTTATAGGATTAACTTGCAGATCCATTTCCCAACCTTTATTTTCTACTACAGCATTCAAATTTGCTTGTATAGAGGTGAACCCCGTTATAGCCGGTAAGCTATAGCCAACCAATTGGTTACTTGATCGGTTTTGATAATAATTCAGCGTTAGGTTAATTCTATTTTTTAGGAATGCTGTTTCTAAAGCAAATTCCAACTTTTTATTTTTCTCCCATGAAAAATCAGGATTATACAAACGTGCTGTTGTCAATAGTATATTCCCATCATATCCATTCTGACTGATGTTATAGGTATTTAGATATTGATAATCTCCAATCTGATCATTTCCTGTTACCCCATAGCTTCCTCTCAATTTCCCAAAACTTAACCATGATACCTCACGTAGAAAACTTTCTTTCGAAAAAAGCCAAGCAGCACCAACTGCACCAAAATTTGCAAACCGATGATTAGGACCAAATCGGCTCGATCCATCTCGTCGTCCCGTCAAGTTAACGAAGTATTTTTCGTGTAGATTATAATTTACTCTTCCATACAAAGCAGCATATTTATATTGCTCTTCAGTATCCTTGTATATCGTCACGTTTTTAGCCGCGCTTAATACATTCATTAACTGGTTGTCTGTAAAACCATTTGCCATAATCACCAACTTAGTTGTTGTTTGGCTATTTAAAGTCCCACCAACTAATACGCTTAGTTTACTCGAAGCAGTTAAATTAAAATTAGCATCCAATTGGGGTTCTATTAACCACCCTTCATGATGACCAGAATTTTTTGTCATGTTAGATTGTTGACTTGTAGCACCAAAAGAAGGATTGCGAATAGTATGTGGATTAAGTTGACTATCATCTAAATCTGATCGATTGTATCCTACATTAGATCGTAAAACAATATTATCTATCAACTGATAACTTGTATTCAGATTTGTATTTAGATTACGTGTATTATTGCGGTAACTGGCATTGAGTGCTGCAAGTGGGTTTGTCCAAGTATTGTTTTCCCAATTTAAGCTACCATCTTCATTAAACAACCGTGGAGCATTTGGAACAAGCGTTCTTGCAATTCTGGTCAAATCTTGTGTAGGCAAATAGTTTTTATCCTGTCCATAATTAGTAGTCCATTGCAGTTTTAGTTTGTTATTCGCTGTTTTATGGTTTAATGTCGAAAAAAAGCTCAATTTATTGTAAGCATAATTCCCATAGAAAACAGAAGACTCTTTCATTATATTAGCACCTATCATAAAATTAGTTTGCTCATTTCCACCATTAATAGAGGTACGAATGTTGTGATTGAAAGCTGTATTCCCAATAAGTAGTTTTTGCCAATCCGTATATCTGGTCATATCCCATGTTCCATTTATGTCATAGGCTGTCGTAGGGTATTTCGTTACACCATCATTCACAAAGGCTTTTTTTCTTATATCTAGATATTGTTCGGTAGTAAGTAGTTTAGGAAGCTTTGTTGCATTAATAACAGTGGTAGAAGCATCTATAGAAATACTTGTTTTTGTCGCTTTTCCTTTCTTTGTAGTAATCAATAGCACACCATTGGCTCCCCGTGATCCATAAATAGCAGTAGCATCAGCATCTTTCAAAACTTCGATAGATTCTATAGATTGTGGATCAATATAATTTAAAGGATTTATAGACGAATTTATAAATAGGACTCCGCTTGTAGATCTATCTCCCATCGAATTGGTGTCAAATGGAACACCATCTACTATAAATAGAGGATTATTCCCTGCAGCAATACTATTCTGTCCTCTAATCTTCACCTCATATCCTCCTCCAGCCACTCCAGAAGTTGGTGTAATCTCTAAACCAGGGACACGACCTTGCAAAGCATCTAAAATAGAATTCACGGGCTGATTCTCTATTTCTTTAGCCGTAACACGTGCAATAGACCCCGTTCGTTCTTTGTCTTTTACAGCATAGTAGCCTGCATTGACCACCACATCTTTCAGCTGAATCTCCTCCTCTTCTTTTGTGAAACGTACATTGATCACGCTTCTATTCAATACCTCTTCTTCTCGAATAGGGAAATCCAATTGCTCAAAAATTAGCTTTGCATCATCCTGTTGTAAGATCAACGAGTAATTTCCATTGTCATCAGTAAAAGTGGAATTATCGGTTCCCTCCTCTTTTACCATTACGCCCACTAGCGGGACTTGAAGTTCTTTTACCGTTCCAGTCACGGTTTTTCCTGTTTGTGCTAATAAAGGTGTTGCACAAAACAATCCCAATAGCACACTTATTATATGCCTATTGAGTTTGAAGTAAAATATTTTCATAATTTTACATAGTTTTTTAATTCAACATTTAGTTTTAAAAGCCACTCCTTTTCCTGTACATCGCGCCAACTTTGTTTATGGGAAAGGGGTTTTTGTTTTTTATTTCAAATTTGTTCTTTATTTTCATTTTTTTGCTCATCCAAAAAAACGAAACAAAAAAAGATGTCGACAGTAGTCTCTCAATGATTCAACTAACTAAATTATTTCCATAAAGTTGGCAACTCGCTCCACTCAAACACTCCAACTTTTTTTATTCCAATAATTTAGAGTTTAATTACATTTCGATTCTAAATCGTCGGATTTTTTTAATTCCTTTTTCAATATTCAAATCTCTTTTAACAACAAATTCCAAAGCGACATACGATTTGCAGACGAGCTTCAATCCATTGAAACAAGCGTAAAAAAGATTAGTGAGCGATATGTTTACGTAATAAGTTTTACGCTTAACGATTTACGTTTTTATTCTTTTTTCAATATTCATATCTCAAATCAATCATCTAATCTGTACTTTTTACTTAATACTTAATACATAATACATAATACTTAATACATCACAACTACTACATTCTACAACCCCTCAATTCTCACATCGAATATCGAATATCGTATATCTAACATCTACATAATACATAATACATTTCACAAATCGAAAATCGAATATCTAACATCTACATCCTTAGCAATCATTCCCCTTTATCACCTACCAATTTCGTTCACAGCTCGTCAGGTTTCAATCACTTAAAGCTATTCAGTCTACATTCGAATTGTTGCTGAACCAAGTCAAATAAAGTTTAATTTAATCAC